>CAMWWA010000045.1 GCA_947177825.1 uncultured Clostridia bacterium | reverse complement strand
GATTAAGGCTTTAAAGGCTTTAAAGGGCTTGGCGAACATTTACGGAATGGATATTTCCAAACCCGCCGAAACGGCTCAGCAGGCTATTCAGGCGCTTTACTTCGGCTACCTCGCCGCGGTCAAGGACCAGAACGGCGCGGCAATGTCGATAGGCAGAAACTCGACCTTCCTCGATATATATATAGAGCGCGATTTGGAAAACGGCACGCTGACCGAAAAGGAAGCGCAAGAGCTTATCGACCATTTCGTAATGAAACTGCGTATCGTCAAGTTTATGCGCATAAAGGACTACAACGAGCTGTTCTCGGGCGACCCCACCTGGGTAACCGAATCCATCGGCGGTATGGGCGTGGACGGCAGAACGCTGGTCACCAAGTCGTCGTTCAGAATTCTGCACACGCTTTCCAACCTCGGTCCCGCGCCCGAACCCAACCTCACGGTGTTATGGTCGCGCAACCTGCCCGCGGGCTTCAAAAAATTCTGCGCGGAAACGTCCATTGCGACTTCTGCAATCCAGTACGAAAGCGACGACCTTATGCGCCCCGAAATGGGCGACGATTACTGCATAGCGTGCTGCGTCAGCTGCATGCGCGTGGGCAAGGATATGCAGTTCTTCGGCGCAAGGGCAAACCTTGCAAAGTGCCTTTTGTACGCCATCAACGGAGGCAAGGACGAGGTCACCCTCGACAAAAAGACGGGCAAGCACTTGCAGGTATCGCCCATGTATTCGCCCGTGCTCGGCGACGGACCTTTAAACTTCGAAGAGATCAAGTGCAAATATGAGCAGATGATGGACTGGCTTGCGGGCCTGTACGTCAACACCTTGAATCTCATTCACTATATGCATGACAAATATTCCTACGAGGCGCTGGAAATGGCGCTGCACGACACGCAGGTGCGCCGCTTCTTCGCAACGGGTATCGCAGGTCTTTCGTGCGCGGTCGACTCGCTTTCGGCAATCAAGTACGCAAAGGTCTATCCCGTCCGCAACGAGGAAGGGCTGGTCGTCGATTTCAGAACGGAGGGAGAGTTCCCCCAGTACGGCAACAACGACGACAGGGTGGACCAGATTGCGGTCTGGCTGGTTAAGACCTTTATGAGCAAGATAAAGAGCCATTACACCTACCGCGGCAGCGTTCCCACGACGTCCATTCTTACCATAACGTCCAACGTCGTATACGGCAAAAAGACGGGCAACACCCCCGACGGCAGAAGGGCGGGCACGCCGCTTGCACCCGGCGCAAACCCCATGCACGGCAGGGATAAAAACGGCGCGCTTGCATCTTTGGAATCGGTTGCAAAGCTTCCCTACGAATACTCGCGCGACGGCATTTCGAACACCTTCTCGATAACCCCCGCCTCACTGGGCAAGGACGATTAAATCACAAAAAGGAGAGTTATTATGTCAAAGGCAGATAATCTTGTAAATATGCTGGACGCATACGTTGCGGACGGCGGTCATCACTTAAACGTAAACGTGTTCAGCCGCGAAACGCTGCTGGACGCGCAGGCTCATCCCGAAAAATATCCCCAGCTCACCATAAGGGTTTCGGGCTATGCGGTCAACTTCAACAAGCTCACCAAGGAGCAGCAGGACGACGTCATTTCCAGGACGATACACGCGCAATTATAATTTCGGCGCGTTATTATCGCAATTTCGTTTGATTTTCCCGCGTATTATTGTTATAATATAAACGCTTTAAGATGATTCGCCTTCTGGGAGGACGGTTTGATGGAAGAAAATCAGGAAGAACTGAATATAAAGCACGGCACCGTGCTTAAATATAAAGGCAACGCCGAGGAGCTTGTTTTGCCCAAGGACGTAGTGCGCATTGCGCCCTACGCTTTTGCCAACTGCACGAGCCTTAAAAAAATAACGACTCCCGTCAAACTCGCGTCCATAGGCAAGGGCGCTTTCTACGGTTGCGTAAACCTGGTGGAGGTAACCTTGCCGGGCAGACTTTTCAAAAGAGTTAAGGGCGGCAAGGTGTTCCCAATCGGCGCGGACATCTATTTCCGTTTCTACGCTTCCGCCGGTGCCGAACTTGAGGACGAGGATTATTCCGATTCCTTCGGTTCGGAGGAGGAGTACGTTGCTTCGGGCGTAAACGACGTTGCAAAGGTTTTCGACGTCAAGGACGAAGTGCAGTCCGAAGAGATTATAACCATAGTGGAGGAGCTTCCCGACGAGCCGCCCGAACCTGTAGAGCCGCTCGAGGATATGGACGACAGAACGCTTAAAGAGCGTATGGAAGCCATCATCCCCCAGGACGCCGCACTTGACGACCCCTCGCTGGACCGCAACACCGTAGTCAATCTTTCCGACTATCTTATAGTAGACGACGAAGTTATCAAATATATCGGTACGGCAAGAGTTACGCGCGTGCCCGACTTCATAACGAGAATCGGCGAAAACGCCTTTTCCAACAGCGAAGTTACGACCGTATATCTGCCTCCCAAGCTCAAGCTTATAGGCAAAAACGCGTTTTCGTGGTGCGACAGTCTTACGGAAATTACCT
This sequence comes from uncultured Clostridia bacterium, assembly GCA_947177825.1. Taxonomy (GTDB): domain Bacteria; phylum Bacillota; class Clostridia; order Christensenellales; family Borkfalkiaceae; genus Coproplasma. Next base: position 5,954 of record CAMWWA010000045.1, on the reverse strand, counting down.
TGCCCGCAAGCCTGCAGATGATTGACGACGGAGCGTTCAGCAATTGCGGCAATCTTTCCAAAATCGATATTCCGCAGGATTTGAAATTCATAGGTGCCAACGCCTTCCGCGCGTGCAGCGCAATTAAGGAAATCAACCTGCCCGAAACTCTGCACACGTTAAGCCGCCGCGCTTTCGACTTCTGCGTTTCGCTGGAAAAGATAACCGTGCCGCGCAAGATTATCAGAATACCCGAGGGCGTTTTCTCGCACTGCGAAAAGCTCAGGAAAGTGGTGCTGCCCGACACGTTGACCGAAATAGGAGCGTGGTCGTTTGCCGAGTGCTACGAGCTGCGCGAAATAAACTTCCCCAAGAGTCTTTCGAACATCTGCGAGGTCGCGTTTATGAACTGCCGCTCGCTGGTCGCGTTCGACTTGCCCGCTTCATTAAAAAAGATAGGCAGACAGGCTTTCGTGGGTTGCACGTCGCTGCACCTCGTCAACCTGCCCAAGCACCTCGAAAAGCAGTTGAAGCCCGGAAAGGTTTTCCACAAGCTTCCCAACCTGTCGCTTAACTTCACCGACAGCGAAGTTTCCGACTGATTTCTGAATATTCTTTAAGCGGTTTTGTTAAAAAACCGCTTTTTTATTTTACAAATTTCGCCGTTTACTGTATACTTAACTATGTATACATAAAGGCAATACCGATTACACTATTCGATTTCAGATGAACGTAAGAAAAAGCAAACTGCCCAAACGCATTACCGCCCTGATAATAACCGCCGCAATCTGCATAGTTTTAACCGCGGCGATACTGATAACCAACGTTTTCGTGCCCGTAAGATACCTCACCGCGTATTTCGTCAGGGCGCGTAAAAACGCGGAGGGAGTGCTGCGCGTAAGCTATGCGGACGCAGGCTTCGGCGACTGTATTTTAATCGAATTGCCAGACGGCAAAAACGTGCTGATAGACGGCGGCGACGGCGCATATCCCAATACTCTGCACATTTTGAAATTTCTCAATTCGCGCGGCGTAAAAAATATAGATTATCTCATATGTTCGTCGGTAAAGGACGAGCATTGCGGCGGACTTGCCGAAATACTCAAATACAAAAAAGTCGGCTATGCGTATATTCCGTACTGTCTGAACACGCGGATAACCGCCGAATATAATTCTTTCGTTTCTGCTTTAAACGCGCGGGGCGTAAGCTACGGCTATGCGTGCGTGGGCGAAGGCGTTTACGACGACGGGTACGGCTATTATTTAACCTTTCTTTCGCCGTCCAATTACCGAAGCGAACAGTCGGAGTACGCCGGTATGAATTCCGAACCGACGACCGCAAATATCGAAAACGCTTCAGTCGTAACCTGGCTGCAATACGACGGCACCGCGTTCGCGTTCACCTCGGATATCGGGGCGCAGGGGCTTAAAAATATTCTGGACAGATATTCCGCAAGCGCGGAGCTCGGTCAGCCCTTCTGTGATAAGGACGGACATTCCGTAAAGCTTGAGGACTGCAAAATAGTAACGGCGCCGTGCCACGCAGGCAAAAACAATACTTACGCGCCGTGGTACGATTTAATCAAGCCCGAACAGGCGGTAATCAGCGTTGGCAAAAGCTTTGCCGATTATCCGTCCGCGCAGGCGCTTTCGGATATCTGCAACTACTGTCAGCCGCACTACACTATGTACGACGGCGACATAACCGTCACGGTAAGCGGCGGCGGTTATAAAATAACAACGAGTAAGAAATAAACCCGACTTCGATAAAGGGGGCAAATCACAATGATAAAACTGACTACCGCAGGCGAATCGCACGGCAAAATGCTCGTCGGAATAATCGAGGGGCTGCCCTCGAATATGCCCGTGGATATAGAGGAAATAAACGGCTGTCTCGCGCTCCGTCAAAGCGGCTACGGCAGAGGCGGCAGGCAGAAGATAGAAAAGGATACGGTCGAAATTCTGTCGGGCGTCCGCAATACGCTTACGCTGGGCAGTCCGCTTGCGTTCTGCGTAAAGAATAACGACTACGCAAACTGGCAGGCGGTTATGGCGCCCGAGGGTGCGGACGTCACTCAAAAGACGCTTACGCGCGTGCGCCCCGGTCACGCCGATTTGACGGGCGTTATTAAATACGACCAGACCGACGCGCGCAATATCTTAGAGCGCGCAAGCGCCAGGGAAACGGCGGTGCGCGTCGCAGGCGGCACCATTGCAAGGCAGTATTTAAAGCAACTCGGCATACAGGTCGGCGGCTACGTAACGTCGGTCTGCGGAGTGGAGGACGGCAATTACCACGCTTTCGAAGAGCTTGAAAGCGCTAAAAGTCAGCCGCTGTTTATGCTGGATAACGCCGCGCAAGATAGGGCTATGGAGCTTATCGACAAATTAAAAGCCGACGGCGACACCGCGGGCGGCGTGGTGGAAATACGCGTAAAGGGTTTAAAGAGCGGTTTCGGCAGCTGTATGCGCTACGCGGAAAAGCTGGACGCAATTCTCTGCGGCGCCGCAATGAGCGTTCAGGCAATAAAGGGCGTAGAGGTAGGCATAGGCTTTGCCGCCGCCCAGCTTCCCGGCAGTAAGGTCCACGACGAAATTTTTTATAAACAAGGAGGGTATTATCGCGCCACGAACAATGCGGGCGGTATAGAGGGCGGAATGTCAAACGGCGAAGAGATTGTACTCCGCGCCGCAATGAAGCCAATACCCACTTTGATGAAGGGGCTTAGAACGGTGGATATCGCCACCGGGGAGCCCTGCGTTGCGGCAAGCGAAAGGAGCGACGTCGCGGCAATCTGCGCCTGCGAAATTATTGTGGAAAGCGTCGTATGCCTCGCGCTTGCGGACGTCGTTTCCAACCGTCTCGGCGGCGACAATATAAAGGAGGTAAAGGAGCGTTACGCCCTCCTGCCGTAAGCTATGCAAGATATTATTTTATCCGCGCCGTCGCTCAAAAGCGTTATTCACTGCGGAGCTGGCGCGTTCCAAAAATACGCGCCGCGCATTGCGGACAACGCGTTCGTAATTACCGATTCCAACGTTTCCGCGCTGTACGGCAATTTGATTTCGTCGACTTTCGGGGCGGCGCCCGTGTTCGTAATTCCCGCGGGCGAAAGAAGCAAGAATTACAAGGTTTTAATTAAGATTTTCCAAAAGATGACCGAATGCGGCGTAACGCGCAAATCCACGGTCGTCGCGCTCGGCGGCGGCGTGGTGGGCGATATCGCGGGGCTTGCCGCTTCGCTGTATATGCGCGGCATAAAAATCGTGCAGATTCCCACGACGCTTCTTTCGCAGGTAGACAGCTCGGTCGGCGGCAAAACGGCAATCGATTTCAACGGCGTAAAGAACGTGCTGGGCACGTTCTACCAGCCTTCCGAAGTCATAGTAGACCCTGTGTTTTTAAAGACCTTGCCCGCGCGCGAAATACGCTGCGGACTGGGCGAGATAATCAAGTATGGCGCTCTCGACGGCGGAATATATAAAACGCTTATAAATAATCAGGACAGGCTTTTCAACCTTGAATTTTTGGAAAGCGTTACCGCCGATTGCATACGCCACAAGGCAAAGGTCGTAAGCGAGGACGAAAAGGATTTGTCGGGCGCAAGAAAGACCTTGAACCTCGGGCACACCACGGGGCACGCGTTCGAGCTGTACTATAAGCGCAAGTCGCACGGCGAATTCGTGCTCATCGGCACGTATTACGAGCTGTATATTGCGCAGCAGTCGGGCGTGTGCGCAAAGGATTACGCCGACGGTCTGCGCACACTCATCAAAAAAGTAATAAAGAAAATACCCGCTTATGCGGACGCGGAACAGGCGGCGCAGGCGGCTAAATACGACAAAAAGAACGACAGGCAGAGTGCCGTTTCCATAGTGGCGCCCGCGGAAATAGGGCGGAGTCAGGAAATAATTCTGCCGCTCGACAAATACGCGCACATGATAGCGGATTGCGCACGCGCACTGGCGGAGGAAAAATGAAAAAACTTGCGGTTATCGGTAAGGACGTATCCCAGTCCACAAGCCCCCAGATTCACAACTTTATAGCTTCGCAGCTGGGCATAGAAATAACTTACGAAAAAATTTCTATACCCGAGGAGCAGTTCGAAAGCAGGGTGGAGGAATTGTTAAAAACCTACGACGGATTGAACGTGACAATTCCGTATAAGCTTTCAATCATTCCGCACTTAAAATCGACCGAGGGCGATGCAACCGCGTTCGGCGCGGTCAACACCGTGCTCACATCAACGCTCACGGGTTACAACACCGACGGGCTGGGCTTTATGCAGATGCTACAATCTAACGGCGTGAACGTGGACGGTTGCGACGTTTTATTGCTCGGTGCGGGCGGCGCTGGCAGAAGCGTTGCCAAAAAGCTTTCGGACGGCGGAGCGCGCGTGGAGGTTTACGACAGAAATGCGGACAATGCGCGCAGCGTTGCAAAGCAGTTTGCAAACGTAACCGCGGTTGACGAAGTCGTCGCAAAAAAACGCAAGATTATAATCAACGCAACGGGCGTGGGCATGCACAAGCTCGAGGGATTGTCCCCCGTGCCTGCGGAAATACTTCAAGGGTGCGAAGTTGCGGTTGACCTCATTTACGTTCCCGAAAAGAGCGAGTTTTTGCGCATAGCCGAAACTCTGGGCAAAAAAATAATAAACGGCAGGGCGATGCTTTTTTATCAGGCGTACTATTCCGATTGTTACTATTTCAATCTCACGCCGTCGGCAACGCTTGCCGCAGACCTCTTTAAAAAGTACTTAAAGGAAGTGGTAAAATGAAATTTTTGTTTATCAACGGAGTCAACCTCAATATGACGGGCGTCCGCGAAAAGGGCGTTTACGGAACCGAAACTCTCGAGGAAATCAACGCGCAGATTAAGGCGCATTTCAAGGGCGACGAGTGCGAATTTTTCCAGAGCAATATAGAGGGTGAAATCTGCACCGCTATCCAGAGCGCAAAGGCGGACGCCATAATTTTGAACGCAGGCGCCTTCACGCATTACAGCATAGCAATCCGCGACGCAATCGCTTCAATCAAAATTCCCGTAGTCGAGGTGCATATGTCCAACGTGCACGCACGCGAGGAATTCAGGCACGTTTCGGTGCTGTCCGAGGTGTGCAAGGGCGTAATTGCAGGCTTCGGCAAAAACAGCTATATTCTGGCGGCGGAGAGCTTCAAGCTGTGAATATAGTTCTTTGCGGAATGATGGGGTGCGGCAAGACGACCGTCGCCGCGGAGTTTTCCGCGCGCGGCTATACCGTCGTCGATACCGACCAAATCATTGTGGAGCGGCACGGCAATATCGACGGGATATTCGCGCAGTACGGCGAGGCGCATTTCAGGGAGCTGGAAGCCGCCGTCACCGCAGAGGTTGCGCAGAAGTATAATAGCGCCGTCATATCTCTGGGCGGCGGCTGTGTATTGCGCGTCGAAAACGTCAAAAATTTAAAGGCGACGGGCAAAATTTTCTATCTTAAAGCCGAGGCGGAAACGCTTATCAAAAGGCTGAAAGGCGATACCGCGCGCCCCCTTTTAAAGGGCGGACTGGAAGAAAAGGTCAAATCCATACTGGCGGCACGCGCGCACGTTTACGAAAGCGTTGCCGACTTTGTAATAGATACCGATAAGCTCACCCCGTCAGAGGTGGCAAAAATAATAGAGGGAAAAATTTTATGAAGACCGTACTTATAACGGGCGGCACCAAGGGCATAGGTAAGGCCGTCGCGCAGGAATTTTTGCAACAGGGCTACGAGGTTATATTGAATTATTTCCACGACGAGGAAGCGGCGCTTTCCACCCAGTCGGAATTCAATATGCTGGGCTATTGCCCCGTGTTAATGCGCGCCGACGTTTCGGACGAAGAGCAGGTCAAGGAAATGTTCAAAGAAGTATTCCGCATCTACGGTAAGGTGGACGTGCTTATCAACAACGCGGGCATATCCAAAGTGCAGGTCATTCAGGATACTTCGGTT
>CAMWWA010000044.1 GCA_947177825.1 uncultured Clostridia bacterium | reverse complement strand
CCCGAAAGCTTACAATCGCGCATACTGGAAAAAGAGCACGAGCTTCTGCCATACTGCGTCAAAAAGCTTTGCGAAGGAAAAATTAAAAAGAGCGGCAGAAACGTAACGATATCATAACGATAAAATTATTTGGAGATATGTATATATGGAAATGAAGAAGAGGGCGCTTGTCAGCGTATCGGACAAGGCTGGCGTTGTGGAATTTTGCAAGGGGCTGGTTGAAAACGGCTTTGAAATTATTTCAACCGGAGGCACGGCAAAGGCGCTTAAAGAAGCGGGACTTAAAGTTATCGGCATATCCGATATCACGGGCTTCCCCGAGTGCCTGGACGGCAGAGTTAAAACTTTGCACCCCAACGTTCACGCAGGCTTGCTTGCAATGCGTTCCAATCCCGAGCATATGGCTCAGCTCGAAAAGCTCAATATAAATACTATCGATATAGTCTGCGTAAACCTGTATCCTTTCAAGGCGACGCTTGCAAAGGGCGCGGACTTTGCGGAATGTATCGAAAACATCGATATAGGCGGTCCCACTATGATAAGGGCGGCGGCTAAAAACTATCAGGACGTCGCGGTTATCGTAGACCCCAAGGACTATAATAAAGTGCTTGACGAGCTTAAAAACGGCGGCGTAACGCTTGAAACGAAAAAGTATTTGCAGTACAAGGTTTTTGCGCACACCGCGGTTTACGACAGCCTTATTTCCAACTATCTCGCTTCGCAGCTCGGCATCGAATATCCCGACAGCGTAACCTTTGCATACGAAAAGGCGCAGGATTTGCGTTACGGCGAAAACCCCCAGCAGTCGGCGGTATTCTATAAGGAAGAATTCCCCCGCAAGGGTTGCCTGTCGTCGGCTAAGCAGATTTGGGGCAAGGAGCTTTCCTACAACAATATCAACGACGCAAACGGCGCGCTTGAGCTTTTAAAGGAATTCGGGCAAACTTGTGCGGTGGTTGCCTGCAAGCACGCAAATCCCTGCGGCGTAGGTACGGGCAAGGATATTCACGAAGCTTATCTGCGCGCGTACAATTCCGACCCCGTTTCGGTATTCGGCGGCATACTTGCAATCAACGGCGAAGTAGACGCGGCTACGGCAACCGAAATCAACAAAATTTTCATCGAAATAGTAATGGCGCCGTCTTATTCTAAAGAAGCGCTTGAAATTCTCGAACAGAAAAAGAATATCCGTCTTCTGATTATAGACGACATTTCCGCAGGCAGGGAAGCAACCGCAAAGGATATGAAAAAGGTTTACGGCGGACTTCTTGTTCAGCAGTACGACGAATGCCTTATCAAAGACGAGGATATAAATCTCTTCAAGACCAAGGCGGGCGTGGAAACCTCTACGTTGCCCAGCGGCAAGCTTAAAACAGTTTACGGTTGCGGCGTAGTAACCAACCGCGCGCCTACGGCTGAAGAAGTGGAGGCAATGCTCTTTAACTGGAAGGTCGTCAAGCACACCAAATCCAACGCGATTGTCATAGGCAAGTGCGGCAGAACGACGGGTATAGGTATGGGTCAGACCAACCGTATCTGGGCGGCTCAGCAGGCAATAGCGCACGCGGGCGAAGAGGCAAAGGGCTCGGTTATGGCTTCGGACGCGTTCTTCCCCTTCCCCGACTGCGTGGAGGAGTGCGTAAAGGCAGGTATTACCGCAATTATTCAGCCGGGCGGCTCCATTCAGGATAAGGCTTCTGTAGACGCGTGCAACGCGGCTGGCATTGCTATGGTGTTCGTCGGCGACAGACACTTTAAACATTAATCAAAGGATAAAATATGAACGTACTTGTTATAGGAAACGGCGGAAGAGAACACGCGGTTTTGCTTGCGCTCGCTAAGAGTAAAAGGGTAAATAAACTGTATTGCATGAAAGGCAATGCAGGTACGGCGGAAATAGCCGAAAACGTCAACGTCGATTTTATGGACGTAGAGGCGGTAAAGACGTTTGCGCTTGCAAATCCGCAGATTGACTACTATGTAGTCACTCCCGACGACCCTCTTGCGATAGGGCTTGTAGACGAACTCGAAAAGATAGGCAAACGCTGTTTCGGACCGAACAAGGCGGCGGCTCAGATTGAGGCGAGCAAGGCTTTCGCCAAGGAGCTTATGCACAAATACGGCATACCCACCGCAAAATCTCAGACCTTCGAAAGCTACGGCGACGCGCTCGACTACGTGAGAAAAGAGGGTGCGCCTATCGTATTGAAGGCGGACGGACTTGCTCTCGGCAAGGGCGTTCTCGTCTGCGAAACTTTAAAGCAAGCCGAAGAGGGATTGAAGGAGATAATGCTCGACAAGACTTTCGGTGCGGCAGGCAATAAAATCGTAATCGAAGAGTGCATGCGCGGATTGAAATATACTCCCGGCGAGGAAGTTTCCGTGCTGTGCTTTACGGACGGCAAGACGATAGTTCCCATGATAACCTCCTGCGACCACAAGCGCGCGTTCGACGGCGACAAGGGCTTGAATACGGGCGGTATGGGCACGTTCTCGCCCTGCCCGTTCTGGACCAAGGAACTTGAAAAGGAAGTTTACGACACCATACTTTTACCTACGGTAAAGGCAATGAATTCGGAGGGTAAACCGTTTAAGGGCTGTCTGTATTTCGGACTTATGCGCACCGATAAGGGTATGAAAGTCGTCGAGTACAATTCCCGTTTCGGCGACCCCGAAACGCAGGTCGTCCTGCCTATGTTAAAGACCGACCTGCTTGACATTTTCGAGGCGGTTACGGACGGCAGGCTTGCCGATATCAAAATCGAATGGGAAGAGGGCGCGTGCGTTTGCGTAGTGCTTGCAAGCGGCGGTTATCCCGTTCATTACCAGAAGGGCAAGGAAATAACAATAGGCGACGTAGGCGACTGCCAGATAATACACGCAGGCACGGCTGTAAAGGACGGCAAGCTTGTAACTAACGGCGGCAGAGTGCTGGGCGTAGTTGCCAAGGGCGCTACGGTCGACGCGGCAAGGGCTAAGGCGTACGCCGCAGTTAAAAATATCAGTTGGGAAGGTATGAGTTACCGCACCGACATTGGCGTAAAATACCGCGAGGGTTAATTATGATTTACAGAATTTTCGTAGAAAAAAAGGACAATTTGCAGGCGAAAAAGGTTGCCGAGGATATTCATAACCTCTTAAAGATTGACGTAAACGACGTGCGTCAACTTCTGCGCTACGACGTAGAGAATATAACCAAGACGGAATTCGACGCGGCAGTGCCCTGCGTATTTTCCGAGCCTCCCGTAGACAACGTGTATCTCGAAGAGGTTGAATTTGACGGAGACTATTCCGTGTTCGCTATCGCGTATCTCACCGGTCAGTACGACCAGCGCGCCGACAGCGCGGCGCAGTGCGTGCAGCTGCTCACTCAAAAGGAGCGTCCTTTGGTGAAGTGTGCCACGGTTTACGCGATTAAAGGCGCAACGCCCGAACAGCTTGAAAGAATTAAAAAACACCTTATCAACCCCGTTGAAAGCGAGGAGGTTGGGCTTGAAAAACCCGAAAGCCTTGCCCACGTTGCGCTTGAAGTCGAGGACGTGAAAACGGTTGACGGATTTGTTGAGTTTTCAAACGAGCAGATTTTGGAATATCATTCCGCTCTCGGGCTTGCGATGTCGGTTGAAGATTTGATTTTCGTACGCGACTATTTTGCAAAGGAAGGGCGCAATCCCACCGAAACCGAAATAAAGGTTATCGATACGTATTGGTCCGACCATTGCCGCCACACGACGTTTGCAACCGAAATCGAAGACGTCGTAGTCAACAGCGACAACCCCCATATAAACAGAGCGTTGCAGGCATACAAAGGGCTTTTTGCGGAGATGTACGCCAACCGTCCCGACAAATATCCCTGCCTTATGGATATTGCGACCATTGCGGTTAAAAAGCTTAAAAAAGAGGGTTTGCTGGACAATCTGGACGAGTCCGACGAAATCAACGCGTGCTCTATAAAGATTGACGCGGTTATCGACGGCAGGGAAGAGAAATACACCGTAATGTTCAAGAACGAAACGCACAACCACCCTACGGAAATCGAGCCGTTCGGCGGTGCGGCAACCTGCCTCGGGGGCGCTATCCGCGACCCTCTTTCGGGCAGAACTTACGTGTTGCAGTCTATGCGCGTCACCGGCTGTGCGGACCCTACCGAGCCCATAGAAAAGACGCTTGCGGGCAAATTACCCCAGCGCGTAATTACCAGGACGGCGGCGGCAGGCTTCTCGTACTACGGCAACCAGATAGGTCTTGCCACCGGTCAGGTAGAGGAAGTTTATCACCCCGGCTTTAAAGCAAAGAGGCTGGAAACGGGTTTCGTGGTCGGCGGCGCAAAGTCGGATATGATTTACCGCGCAAAGCCCGAAGCTGGCGACAAGATTATTCTCTTGGGCGGCGAGACGGGGCGCGACGGCTGCGGCGGCGCTACGGGCTCTTCCAAGGCGCACGATAAAAAGTCGGTGCAGACATGCGGCGCGGAGGTGCAGAAGGGTAACGCACTTACCGAAAGAAAATTGCAGAGACTGTTCCTCAACGAAAAAGCTACGCGCATGATTAAAAAGTGCAACGACTTCGGCGCGGGCGGCGTTTCCGTCGCTATCGGCGAACTTGCCGACGGGCTTGTTATCGAGCTTGACAAAGTGCCCAAGAAGTACGAAGGACTTTCTGGTACGGAGCTTGCTATTTCCGAATCGCAGGAAAGAATGGCGGTGGTCATTGCGGCTGACGACGTGGAAAGCTTTATTGCGCTTGCGGCGGAAGAAAATCTTTCCGCAACGCCCGTTGCAACCGTAACCGACGACAGAAGAATGAAGATGTATCACCGCGGAAAGGCTATCGTCGATATTTCGCGTGATTTCTTGGATACCAACGGCGTCAAGCAGATTACTTCCGCTGAAATTAACGACAACGCCACTAAATTTTTCGATAAGCCCGTAATCGGCGACTTTAAAGACGCGGTTGCCAAGACGCTTACGCAGCTTAACGTTTGTTCCAAAAAGGGACTTGCGGAAATGTTCGACTCGACTATAGGCGCAAAATCGGTCTATATGCCCTTCGGCGGCAAATACCAGCTGACGCCCGTAATTGCCATGGCGGCAAAGCTGACGGGCGGTGAAACGGACGATTGCACGGTTTCGGCGTACGGCTATAATCCAGAACTGTCCTCGTCGTCGCCTTTCACGGGCGCAATTTACGCAATAGTAACTTCGGTTGCAAAAGTGGTTGCTGCGGGTGCCGATTACAGAGATATCCGCCTGTCGTTGCAGGAATTCTTTATGCGCTTAAGGGACGACACCAAGCGTTGGGGCGTGCCGCTTTCCGCACTTCTTGGCGCGCTGTATACCCAGCTCAATCTCGGGTTGGGCGCAATCGGCGGCAAGGACTCCATGAGCGGTACTTTCGAAAATATCGACGTTCCGCCCACGCTCATTTCTTTTGCGCTTGCCCCTGCAAAGGCTTCTAAGCTTATAAATAACGTGGTAAGCGAAGAGGGGCGCAAGCTGTATCTTCTTCCCATGAGGAAGGACGGCTGTGCGATTCCCGACTTCGAATATTTAAAGAAGCTCTATTTCGTAATCAAACTCAATATCGACAACGGAAATATCGACTTTGCAACGGTTGTTGAAAAGGGCGGAGCCGTATCGGCGGTAATAAAGAGCTGTCTGGGCAACGGACTCGGATTTGATTTTACGGGCGACGCAAGTTATCTATTTGCAGAACACTACGGCGACATTATCGTGTCGGCTAAGGACGTGACAAAACTCGGCAACGATATCGTGCGCGTGTTGCTCGGCACGTCGTCGCACGACATGTTCACTTACGGCTCGGAAAGCATAACAGTAAGGGACGCTTCCGGTTACTATGCAGGCAAGCTTTCAACCGTATTCCCCGTGACCGCAAAGGCGGAGGGCGACGTGCCCGACTGCGATTATTCGGAAGGCAAAAAGTATTCCAATATCGCAACCAAAACGGCAACGCCGCGAGTATTTATTCCCGCGTTCCCCGGCACCAACTGCGAGCTTGACACCGCGCGTGCGTTCAGGCTTGCGGGCGCAAATCCCGAAATTCTGGTAATCAAAAACCGCTCTGCCGCGGACATCGAGGAGAGCGTTCAGGCGATAATAAAGGCGATAGACAGGGCAAACATAATTGCATTCCCCGGAGGCTTCTCGGGAGGCGACGAGCCCGACGGCTCGGGTAAGTTTATCGCTACTACGTTTAAAAACCCCGCGATTGCCGAAAGGATAATGGAGCTTTTGAACAACCGCGACGGACTTGCCCTGGGTATATGCAACGGCTTCCAGGCGCTTATCAAGCTTGGCTTGGTGCCGTACGGTAAGGTCAGCCCTCTTACGGAGTCGTCGCCCACGCTTACCTACAACAACATTTCGCGCCACGTTTCCACTATGGTAAATATCCGAGTTGCAAGCAATCTCAGCCCCTGGCTTGCGGGTTGCAACGTCGGCGACGTTTATTCGGTTCCCGTTTCCCACGGAGAGGGTAAAGTGGTTGCGCCGCAGGAAGAGCTTCAGAAGATGCTCGAAGGCGGTCAGATTGCAACCCAGTACGTCGACTTAAGCGGCAAACCCACGATGGTCAGCCCGTACAATCCCAACGGCAGTATGTGGGCTATCGAGGGTATCACCTCGCCCGACGGCAGAGTGTTCGGTAAGATGGGACACAGCGAGCGCGTAGGCAAAGACCTCTATAAGAATTACGAAGGCAATTTCGATATGAAAATTTTCGAAAGCGGCGTAAAATATTTCAAATAAAAATCAAAGCGGCGGGCTTGAACTTAAAACGGTCAGGCCCGCTTATTTGTGGTATATTTCACTTTACAAACACAATATTTTGTGTTATAATCAAAAAAACTAAGGCAGAGGTCACAATATGAAGTGTATGTTTTGCGGTTGTGAAGACAGCAAAGTTATCGACAGCCGTTCCGCGGACGAGGGCAGAACCATAAGGCGCAGAAGAGAGTGCGTGCAGTGCGGCAAGCGTTTCACCACTTACGAAACGATTGAAGATACGCCCGTACTCGTCGTAAAGTCCGACGGTACGCGGCAGACTTATGACCCGCAGAAAATCAAAAGCGGAATTATCAAGTCTTGCGAAAAACGCCCCGTATCTATGGGGAAAATCGACGGGCTGGTGGATGAAATCACGAAGTGCGTCTATAACTCTATGGAGCAGGAAATCTCCTCCAAACAAATCGGCGAGATGGTTATGGACGGACTTAAAAATCTTGACGAAGTCGCTTACGTGCGCTATGCAAGCGTTTACCGCTCGTTCACGGACATAGACAGCTTTATGGCGGAACTTCAGAAGATGATGGCAAACAGAAAATAAAAGTTTTAAAAGGCAGTGAAAACTGCCTTAAATTTTGGTATGGAAAGAAAAGTAACAAGACTCGTCGATATCGGCGGAGTAAAAATCGGCGGCGGTGAAAGCGTTAAAATTCAGTCTATGTGTACGACAAAGACTTCGGACGTGGAAGCTACCGCGGCGCAGATTGGCGCTCTTGCTTCCGCAGGTTGCGATATCGTTCGCGTGTCGGTACTGGACGAGGAAGACGCCTCGGCGATAAAGATACTTAAAAGTAAGTGTTCTTTGCCGATTGTGGCGGATATACATTTTTCCCATAAGCTGGCCGTTACGGCTATTGAAAACGGTTGCGACAAGGTGCGCATAAATCCCGGCAACATAGGCGGTGATAAAGAGATAAACGTAGTTGCCGATTGCATTAAGGCGCACAAAATCGCCGTGCGCGTCGGCGCAAATACGGGCAGTATCGAAAAACAGTATTTAGCAAAATACGGAAGAAGCGCCCGGGCGCTGGTGGAAAGCGCGCTTTGCAACGTAAACGTTCTGGAAAAGCGCGGAGTAAACGATATAGTTATTTCCGTTAAGGCTTCGGGTGCGGACTTGACTTATCAGGCTTACAGCTTGTTGTCCGAAAGGTGTTCGTATCCTTTACATATAGGCGTAACCGAAGCCGGTACCGAACAGATGGCGGTAGTGAAATCGAGTGCGGCTCTCGGTGCGCTTCTGCTTAACGGAATAGGAGATACCCTGCGCGTTTCTATTACGGGCGACCCCGTTCGGGAAGTTGTTGCCGCGCGCAGACTGTTGAGAGCCGTTGGGTTGGATAACGACTTTGTCGACGTAATTTCCTGCCCGACGTGCGGCAGATGTCAGTGGGACGTCATTTCCCTTGCGGGCAAGGTCAACCAAAGGGTGGAAACGGTAAGAAAGCCCTTAAAGGTTGCGGTTATGGGTTGCGTTGTAAACGGACCGGGCGAGGCAAAGGACTGCGATTTGGGAATTGCAGGTTCGGCCGAATACTGTGTAATATTCAAAAACGGCGATATTTATAAGCGCGTTCCTGCGGAGAATGCGGAGAGTGAGTTTTTTTCGGAGTTGGAAAAGATAATAAATGACTGAAAAATTTTTGGAAGAGATACGAAAAATTTCATCGTTCGATACGGCAATAATTTCTTCCGTCACTCTCGAAAAAGCCATAAACCGCGTTGACGTCCGTCTTATTACCGATAAGACTTATACTAAGGAAGACGAGGCTG
>CAMWWA010000043.1 GCA_947177825.1 uncultured Clostridia bacterium | reverse complement strand
GCTTTATTCTACTTATATATTCAGAAATCCCATTTCAAAACAACTTGGCATAGCAAAAATTTTTTCGCCGATGGAGAAAGAAACACGAAGATATTTGTGTGCTTTATCAATGTTTACAATTGTTCCCTTGCCAAACTTTGCGTGGGTTACAGTCATTCCGACGATAATGCCTGAATAATCAAATTCTTGCTGGGGTTTTTCGTCGGGTGCTACTTTTGCTGTAATAACTGGCGCATTCGCAGAGGGAAGGGGGATATCCTCCGTAACAGCTATTTCTTCTATAGCTTCACTCAATGTAGTCTGCATTGTTGCTTGTTGGTTGTAGAATAGCTTTTCATATTCTTCACGGCGAATAACGGTATCCCAACCACCAACTTCTTCGTCAATATGCTTTTCAATACCCGTATAGGAAAGAGACGAATCTTCGTAACGTTTAAACTTGAAAATTGCGTCGTTCATCAGATTTGCATTGAATACGCCGATAGAACACAATAAGTTAAAGTCGTTTACGTCAAGTCCCGTAACTTTTTTAAACAGCCCCGGTTCTAACTGCGTAATTACGTCTTTGAGTGAACGCTCACGGTAATCTGTCAGATACATAAACACAGGAACGCGCGTTGCGAACTTTATAAGCTTTTCCTGAATTTGCTTGCGCATAGACTTGTATTTTTTTTCTTCTTCAGTCAGTTCTTTTTTCTCTTTAGGCGAAAGTTTTTCTTCGCCTTCTTTTTTTGCCTTTTTAACTGCTTCTGACTTATTGATTATCGTCTCAATATCCGAATTAAGAGAACGAAATCCTTCGATACGCATTAGCGCATCTAGCGCCTCTTTGTTATTTAATAAACGTGAAAGAGTTTCGTTGTCCACATTAACAAGTAAAGCCGATTCCCAACGCTTTGCAAGCAATGTTGCACTTGTGCCAGCCATTGCTATATCAAGAACATCCTGTGCGTTTATTTGTTTCATTGTGCTGCCGTCATAAGCAAGAACAGGCAAAAATGAAATAAACTCAGCGACTTTCTTTTCAGGATTACTCTCGTCTACATTTAGGCGGCAAGAATAGTCAGAAATCTGCCGCAATGCTCGATCAAGCGCAAAGTCAAATATGTAACACTCCTGCTTCATAATGCGGTGGTTACATTCATCGTCTGTAATTTCCCACGGCGATTGAACGCGGAACGCTGCCTGAAAATACGTTTCTGGCGATTTAAGGTTGCGGAGCATAAAAATGCCTGTCCATGGTTTGATAGTAACGCCTGTCGTAAGCTTACCGCAAGAGAGGGTTATAGTCTTTGTCTCAAGCGGGTTTGCCATAGAACTCATTACGGGGCGCAACGCATCGAGTCCGATTCCAGCGCTCGCGCCTGCGCACACATTTATTTTATAGTCGTGGTAAAATACGTTTTGCTTCTGTCCAAGCAAATTAGCCATTGCTTGGCAACTTGCTACATTCGGCAAAAACCAAAGGGTATGAGACAACACGTTTAAAAGACGCGTATCCGAATAAGGCATAGGAGGACGCTTGTCTTGTCCTAATTTTAAATCGTCAACACTGCTCGGTAAATACGATCCGCGAATTAAGTCTAACCATTTTTGCACTTCGTTTTCGTAGACAAACCTTGCTTCTGCGCCTTTTCCTTTTGCCGAGAAAAATACATTCAAGTCAAATTCGTCATATTCGCCCTGCAAGGCAATTTGCCGGATACTTTCGGGAATACGGTAGGTAAGCATAACCATACGAGGCAAAGAAAGATAGGGGTTATTTGAGCCAATCCAACTTTCCTTTGCTCGCTGTTCGTCGGAATACGTCCAGTTATATATTTGGTCTTCGATAAATTCTCCGCTGTTGATTGCGCGGAAAGGTGTACCAGAGAGGAACAAATAATATGAGGTGGAAATAGGTAAAAATGTTTCGTTATATGCGTTGTCTGCTTCGGTGAGTTTATACTGCTCCATATCGAAGTCGGCGTTTTCTTCGTCGTCAGGGTCTTCAAACAGTTTCTTTGCATTTTCTCGCCACGCGCCGAAATGGTACTCGTCGAATATAACTAAGTCCCAAAGTTCAGTGTGGATAAATTCGTTCTTAGCTTTGATGCCGCCGTTTTCATTTGTTCCGAGTAAATCTTGAAAGGAGCCAAATACGACGATTGGGCGTGATTTATCGCATAATAAAAATTGTGCGTCGATATTTACGTTGCTATTATGTGCGTCTTTATTTGAAACGAATTGCCAACCTTCAAAGTCAACGTGTGAAACTAAATCGTCACGCCACGCCGATTCTACGGCGGGTTTGAACGTTAAAACTAGAATGCGTTTTAAGTCCATTTTACGTGCAAGCTGATAAGCGGCAAACGTTTTGCCGAAACGCATTTTTGCGTTCCATAAAAACTTTGGCGATTTGTTTGGCTCGTCTTGTTTTGCTTGATTGTAAAAGGCTATCGTTTTTTGAACAGCTACCGTCTGTTCGGGGCGCATTTTAAAAGTAAGCGTGCGGTTTTCTTCCGATATAATTCCTTCGCGCAACTCCAAAATCGCAGATAAGATATCTTTGGTTGAGCAGCGAAACCATTCACTTTTAGGGTTATTGTTTAGACGGTTAAATCCCTTATTTCCCAATAGTCTGTGGACATCGGTGTCTCTAAAACATGAACCGTCAGAGCGCATAGCGCTTTCTTTTAATAAAACTTTATGTGGAATTGCAACTGTTGTTAGTTGCTCACCGATTCTTATGGAAGTATCGCGTGAAGTATAACCTATCTTTATGTAACCCTTATGCGACTCTACGCCTTCTAAAGTGTAAGCGTAAATAGTAGGAGTAACCTGTGGGCGTTGTATAAAAAATTCATGATTAGGCATTGTTATTACCGCCTATTTCCCCAATTTTAGAATCTATAAATTCCCATTCCTCGTCTGATATATTCCACATTTGCCTTAGCTTTTCATCAGTATATGTTTTGGAATATTTTCCCAAATCGGGAACAAAACAGAAATTTTTGCGAGTTACGTCTTGAGAAACTACTGTCTGCAACAAAAGGAAACGAATTGTTTTGGTAAATATGTACGATTTGTAAGATAAAACTTCTTCCTCAGTATCAAATGCTCCGGCAACTATCCAAGATTCTGTACAGCATTCACCAGGTTTAGCTATTCTTGTATTACCATCATAATAGAATGCCACGGGTTTTGAAAAATCGGTTTGCCCTGCAATAGGCGCCTTTGGCAGTAAAAGTTTCCACTTGTCAAGATAACCTCGCTGGTTATTTACATCTTTTGAATTAGCAAATTTCAGACCAATGCGCTGAATAAACCAGCAAGGTATGCCGTTATCTTGAGGAATATAATTTGTCGCTAACCCAAAAGGCTTTCTGGAAGAAACACGTTCACTTAAAAAGTTTTTATATTTGCTTGTGATTTTCTTTACAATATCAACAGCCAAATTTTGTCTAATGAATACATTATATTCATTTAAATAGCGCGATTGAGATATAGGATTGGTTTTACTAAAATTGGTAACAGTACACTTGCCGTTATGTTCTCGATCCCACACAAAATAGCAAGCACCGCCCGCCAAATCCACCCCAGGGAAAACGTCCTTAAAATTTTCGTAATCGACTAGTTCTTTAAGTCTATGGTCATTAAGCATTGTTTCCCTGAATTCGTCTAATCCTTTACCACCCGAAAACCATCTGGAGGGGATAATCATTACGACATATTTAGGCATCAGTAACACTGCCTTTGATATGAAGTGCTGATAAATGGGTTTTGCGCTTTTGCCATTACCACCGTCAGATAGATGGTAAGGGGGATTGCTGATTATAACATCAAATTTCATATTGAATAATTTCTCCAAATCGTCAGTGTGGATAAACTCGTAAGCGTGTGTTTCCAATTCGTCGCTGCGCGTGTATTCTGATTGGCTTGCGCCGCAGTGGGTACATTTACCGTTTTTCCAAGTGTGTTTAATTCTTTTATAGCGTATATTTCCATCTGCGGTAGAAAAGCGTGTTACCGAAAAATTGCTGTTCGGATATTTACTGCAATACACGCCGCGCCTGGCGAGTAAGCTTGTGAGTTCGGTTATAGCGATTCCAAAAAGCTGTTTATGAAAGATATGGTCAATGCGTTCCTGCAAGTCGGGGAATTGTGGCTCTAGACCTTTTATAAGTCGTTTAGCTATTTCGCGTAGGAACACACCCGTTTTACACGCAGGATCCAAAAAGGTCGTGTCGGGATTTTTAAAAAGTTCTTGCGGTAACATATCCAGCATTTGATTAACAATCTCGGGTGGCGTAAATACTTCGTCATTGGATAAATTTGCAAGGCAAGAAAGGACATCAGGGTTATAAACTTTTCCGAATAGCGTGTTATCCATTTTCTTGCACTCTCCTGTAATGCGTTATGTATTTCTTTAAAAAGATGCCTTCTTCGCTTATATTCGAGTGAAGAGTAAGTTGCTTTTGCTCGCTGCTCTGTGCTAAAAGTTCAGCAAATGTATAGTCACTCCGTTGTAACTGACTTGCGGTGACAAAAGCCCATTCGGAAAAGATAATCGGCTCGTCGGTATCGTTTGTGTTTTCATCAACGCAATTTAACGTAAGTGCATTGCCGCAAACAATATTGCGCGAAAGTATAAATTTTACTGCTTCGCGTGTTTGGTCATTACAATCTTTTTTGCAAACAGTTGCATATTCTTTATCCCAGAGTTGAAACATTCTCTCCCGACAAGCAATTACGTTATCAAGCAAAATATCCACACCATATATAGAGGAAGCGGCAAGGACAGCGTTTTTTTCGTAATCGAGATGACTTCGCCCGTACTTACGTCTAACAACTGTAAGTTTGCGTTTTAGGATTTCGGCAAGGAAATTTCCGTCGCCGCAGGCTGGCTCCAAGAAGCGGCTGTCAATTCGCTCGGTCTCGTCTTTTACCAAATCGCACATGGCTTTTACTTCTCGCTCAGCAGTAAAAACTTCACCATGCTGACGTACACGTTCTTTTGATTTTGTCTGTTTTTGCTTTTGTTCCATAGGTTGACCTCGTATGCAAATGCAGTTCTATTATAGTGCATTTGCATAACAAAGTCAATGCGTTTGCAGAGTAATAGGTTGTGCAAATGCATAGTATAATAATGATATGGACATCTTAAATAAAATTAGAAGATTGCAAGGCGAACGAGATTGGTCGGACTATAAACTTGCGCAAGAGGCGGATATCCCGCTAGCTACGCTTTCATCAGTTTTTGCTCGCAAGACTACTCCGAAACTGGATACGTTGCAATGCATATGCAAGGCGTTTGGACTGACTCTCGCACAGTTCTTTTTGGAAGATGAGAAAATAGAGGTGTTGAGTGAGACGGAGAAAGAAATGCTGCAAGTTTTTCGTAAACTTTCTTTAAAACAGCAACGAGCTCTTGTAACTGTTTTTACGGAATAATCTTAAAACCGGCGGTTGCTAGTAAAAGCAACCGCCGGTTTTATCTTTTAAGATATTATTAGGAGAAAAATACTTTAAAATATAACAAACAAATGTTTGTAAAATGCTTGACAATGGCGAAAACTGTGATATAATAAGCTATACGATATAGGTCGTGTTATACCCACTGATAGAGGGGAGAGGTCTGCGGCGGACGATGGAAAGTGTCCGCGGAGTGCAGAAAGTTTTTTGAACGGCAAGTGTCCGTTCGTGCCTTAGCTTGCGGTTTTGAACGCGAGGTGTTTTTAGTGTACCCGAAAACCGTGAGCCGAGATAGGCTTTTATAAACGTACAAATTTTTAGGAATATTAACAATTCAATATAAACATTGAATCCGTGCAGAGCGTAATGCTGGGCGGATTTTTTGTTGCGATTTTCAAGGTCATTTCACACCTTAATGAGTGGCAGATATCTACACACTAAAATTTTTGCAGCGATTGCATATTGAAAAGCAATATGATATAATGAAACTATGAAAAGATACGTTGCCTGTTTGCTTATAATCTGCACGATAATTGTAGCGGCAATTATCAGTGGTTGCAAAACGCCCGGAGATAAGAATCCCGAGGCGCAATATTATAACGTTGTTTATTCTGCGGGTGATGGCGGAACTATATCGGGCGAAGCAAGTCAAACGGTTGAAGAGGGTAAGAATTCGACAGAGGTTGTTGCCGTTCCAAACACGGGCTATAAGTTTGTGCGATGGTCTGACGGAGTAGAAACGGCTGAAAGAACGGAAATAAACGTGACGGCAGATATATCCGTGACGGCAACGTTTGAAAAGCTTATCTACACCATAAAGTACCTAACCAGTGGCGACGGATATATCAGCGGTTTAGAAACTCAAACGTTACGTTATGGAAACGATGCGTCCAGAGTAACGGCAGTTCCCGGTAGGGGTTATAGGTTCGTTAAATGGTCAGACGGAATAGAAACGTCTCAAAGAACGGACAGAAACGTCATGGCAGACTTAACGGTGACGGCAATATTTGAAAGATTTGAAAATTTTTCTTATACCGTAAAGTACTTGACCGACGGGAACGGATATATTGTCGGTAAAGCAAGTCAAAGTGTAGAGTATGGTGGAAATGCCGCTAAAGTAACGGCGATTCCTAATAACGGCTATAAGTTCGTTAAATGGTCGGACGGGTTGATTTCTGCAGAGAGAACGGACAAGAATATAACTGCGGATAGAACTTTAATAGCCATATTCGAGAAGTCCTTCACCTATTCGTTGAATTATAAAACGGACGGCAACGGATACATTGCCGGTAAAGCAAGTCAAAGTGTGGAGCAAGGTGGAAATGCCGCTTCGGTAACGGCTGTTCCCAATAACGGCTATAAATTCGTTAAATGGTCTGACGGCGCGACCGATGAAGTACGTCAGGATTTAAACGTCAAGCAAAGCCTTACGGTTACTGCCGAGTTCGAGTTTTTATTTGCGGGCGGTGAAGGATATAGCGATAATCCGTTTATAATCGAGAATTATCAGCAGCTTTTAAATATGCGTTTTTATCGTAATCGATATTATAAACTTGCCGATGATTTGGATTTGGAGGGTATAAGCCACGAACCGATATTTGATAGTGACGTGCCTTTCAGCGGTAAATTCGACGGAAACGAAAAGACGATAATTAATTTGACGGTTTTGACTGAAAAAAACTATCCGTCCTTATTCGGGTATATTACGAACGGCACCGTTACTGATTTAAATCTGCAAAACGTTGACATTAAGACAATTGATTTTAATACCGAAGAGGCAGACAGCAATTATTTGGTCGGAACAGTTGCGGGATATATGTCAGGTATAGGTACTATAAGCAACGTTTCGGTTGACGGAGAAATAACGGTAGACGAATTAACGTATGACGGCTTAGTGGTCGGCGGTTTGGTTGGCAGGTCTAGATATAGTCCTATCGTAAACTGTGATATCAACGTGCAGATTACGGCAAAAAATATCAGGAGAGAACATCCGTCAAATTTAGTGCGTCCGTTTATATTCGGTGGATTATCGGGCGTTTGCGAGTCGGCATCTATAAAAGACTGTATCGTTCAAGGTGAAATAAATATTTCAGAATCCTGCAATTACATTTATGTCGGCGGTATTGTCGATTGCTATTGGGTTAAGTCAGGTGATAAGGAAATAAGGAACAGCCAAACAAACGTGTTAATAACGAGTGATAACATATATCACCACATTGGAGGGTTTATAGAAAATATAGAAATGCGGGAGTATACATCTTTACAGGTTACCGGTTGTTCTGTTCAAGGGAATATAACCGGCGGTAAAGTTGGAGGTTTTATTTATGAGGGCGATTGTTTTGGCGATGATTTATTGATTGAAAATTGTTTTGTTGAAAATGAAATTAAGGAATGTTCGGACGCGGCAGGATTTATATATGAATTTAGTGGAGGCTTAAATAGCGGTACTATTCGTAGTTGTCATGCGATATGCAATATAGTAAATTACAATCAAATCGGATATGCTTATGGATTTTCATACAGTTTAAGATATGTAAATCTGATAGATTGCTTTAGTTCGGGCAGTGCATCAGCCAGCTATGCAGGTGGATTTGCCCGTATGATAATTGGTTGTTATATTGAATGCTGTTACTCGGACAGCAGTATAGATACAGTAATGCCACTGGGAGCTTTTGCTTATGCTTTATTAAATTCAGAAATGATAAATTGTTATTCGCAGAACACCTTTATAAATGAACCCACACAAAACGATAATAGTCCGCTTTCTGTAATTATGAATGTGGTAAGGTGTAAAGTGAGTAATTTCTATTATTCGGGCAATGCTATTGAAAAAGTTTTCAGGGGAGTTTCGGATTCGCAGATTATAAATTTCCATTGCTTAAAAAGTGATAGGATGACGTCAGACAGTGGATATGACGGGGTAACAGTTTACGAAAATGCCCAAGACATGTTTGGTATTGCGGATTTACTTAACGATGGGTTAACCGAAAATGTTTGGGTGAATCAGGAAAACGATTTCCCGAAATTGAAGGCTTACGTTGAAATATAAGAAGTATAAACACAAAAACAAATGCGGGTTATTTTAACTAAAATAGCCCGCATTTAATGGCTGGGGTAGCTGGATTTGAACCAACGAATGACGGAGTCAGAGTCCGTTGC
>CAMWWA010000042.1 GCA_947177825.1 uncultured Clostridia bacterium | reverse complement strand
CGCTCCGCTCGCCTCGCCGTACAGCGCAAAGACGATAGCGTCGAATACGGTTGTCTTGCCCGCGCCCGTATCGCCGCAAATTAAATACAGTCCGCGCTCGCCCAGCTTGGTGAAGTCCACCTCCGTGCGCTTTGCATAGGGACCGAACGCCGACATAACAAGTCTTAAAGGTTTCACCGTCCGTCCCCCCAAATTTTTTCTATCAGACCGCGCACAAGCTCGCTCTGCTCGGGCGACATAGGCTTATTGTTCTGCGCCTCGAACAGCGCCGAAAACAGCTCCATAGGCGACCGCGCGGGCACCGCCTCCAGCTCCCCCGCCTGCGACGAATTTTGTGTGCGCGTGTTGTCGTACCGCACGTTCATTATATATGGATATATCAGGCGCAGCTTGGCAAGCGCGTCGGGCACGTCCTCCTCGTCGGTCAGCACGACGTGAACGAGGTCCTTCGTATAAGTGGTGCCTTCGTAAAAGCTCTTTTTGGTCAGCTCCTCGTAAGTGCCCTTAATTTCCACGACGTCGCGCAGCGGCTTTAATGCAACCGTGCGCACGGAAATATCGCCCTTGGCTTTAAGCTCGACTACCGTAACCGACTTTTCGCTGCCAGCTTCCGACAGCGAATATTTGAGCGGCGTGCCCGAATAGCGCACGCGTTCTGAACCGACGTTCTGCGCGCCGTGCACGTGACCGAGCGCGGTATAGTCGAAGGGCGCAAAAATTTCGGCGTCCACGTTGCCCAGGTCGCCCACCACGAATTCTTCCGAACCCGAATGGTTTGCGCCCGTAACGAACTGGTGCGCAACCAGAACGTTGCGCGCGCCCGTATCCAGTTTTATGGCGTTGACGGCGGCTTTAAGCGCGTCGTTATAGCTTTCTATTTTTTCGTCCTCAAAAAAGCGGCGTACGGTTGCGGGCTTGATAAACGGCAGAAGATATACGTTAACCTCGCCGAAATTATCGCGCAAGGTCACGGGCTGGATAGAGCCCGCATACACGGGTGAAAAATGCACGCCGCTGCGCGACATAAGCTTTGCGCCGAAGGCAATTCTTTCTGCCGAATCGTGGTTGCCGCTGATAACGAAAACCTGCGCGCCCCTTTCCGTGAGTGCGTTTAAAAAGCGGTCGAAAAGCTCAACCGCTTCGGCGGACGGCACCGACTTATCATAGACGTCGCCGGCGATAATAACGCCGTCGGGCTGCTCGCCGCCGACTATTTTAAGTACTTCGTCCAGAATGTATTTTTGGTCCTCGATAAGCGAAAACTCGTTGTAGCGCTTGCCTATATGCAAGTCAGCCAAGTGCAGAAACTTCAATTTTTTGCCCCTCAGGATTTTTCCGTAATCACCACGTCGAAAAGGTCCAGCTTGCAAATCTGCGCGTAAAACATAAGGTCGTCCAGGGTGGGCAGGCTTTTGCCGTTTTCCCAGTTGAACACCACGCTTTCGGTAACGTTGAATACGGCGGCAAGCTCGGCACGGCTTATGCTGTTATCCATTTCGAACCTGCAGTCCGCGCAGTTGGCGCCGTCGCAAACGCCGTTTTTAACGCGCAGAACGCCGCACACGTAGCGGCGCAAATTGATATTATCCTGCCTTAAAAGGCGCAGGTTGACCGCCGTTTTTTGCCAGTTTACGTAGCTTCTTTGTATCTTTTCCATAATTTTATTTTACCGCAATCGCACGCAAATGGCAACCGTTTAAGCCTTAGCCTTATAAAAATATCCCCCGTCCTTTCGGTCGGGGGATAATTTTAAGTTGTGTTATTGTTTGTGATTAAGCACCGGTGACTTCTATCCACCAAAGGTTCATAGTGTCGCCCTTAGTTATCTTGCAAACGCCATCCTCACAGTCAGCCTTATTAATAGTTGCTTCAACAAAACCGTTGCTGTCTGAAGTATATGCAGTACCGTTTATTTTGATATTTTTGTTTGCAACACTCACCTTCAACTTTATCTTTATATCTGCATCCACGGTTAAAGAAACGTTTGTGCTACTTTCCATTTTTAAAGGTATGCAATCTGCGGTACCGTCCGGAGCAGTGAACTTGCCCTTGCTGTCATACTTACCGCTTACGGTTAAACCGGAAGGAGCGGCGTTATTGAATACGTAAACTACCGTCTGCGCCGCAATCTCTGCAAGTTTTGCTTCCGCGTCGGTCAGCTTGGAAAGGTTGGTTACAAGCTCTTTCTGTGCCGCGCTCAATGCTTCGTAAGCCGCTCTTGCCGACTCTACCGCCGCCTTGTCTGCGGAGGTTACGTCAGTCGCTGCGGGAAGCGCCGCAATAGCATTCTTTACGTCGTAGGGCTTTAAGCCTGCTTCAAGAGCTGTAATACCGCTTGTTACCTTGCTATAATTCTGAACCTGACTTATCTTATCCGCGGGGATAGCTTCGTACAGCGTTTTAACCTCGTTGTACTGTGCAAGCAATGCGCGCATTTCCGCCTCGGTAGTAGCCGTTGTAGTTGCCGCAAGGTTGGTAATCTTACCGTTTATAGAAGTTACCGCAATGTTTGCAAACGCCGTTTCCGCTTCGGTCAGCTTTGTAAGATTGGTTACAAGTTCTTTCTGTGCCGCGCTCAATGCGTCGTAAGCCGCTCTTGCCGCGGTAATCGCCGTACCCGCGCTCTCGTTAATGGTTGCGGGAATTGCGTTGATAAGCGAAATTACGTTATCCGCAACTTCCTGGTCGGAAACGCCCAGTTTGAACGCAAGTTTGGTAACTTGAACTTCCTTGATGTTTGCCTCATTCGTTTCGATATACTTCGAGGAACGAATTAAGTAAATACCAGCTTCAAGCGTACCGGTATACGTTGTGAAATCTATCGCAATAGGAGTGCCGTCCGATTTTAAAAGGTCGCCGCCTGCACCCGTTACTTCAATCTGCGCACGAACGTCAAGCTTAAAGGTGATATACTGACCCTTAGCCTTATTAGCGCTGGTCATTTCTCTGAACAGTACACCGTTTACTTCCGTGTCGCCCTTTGCGCTAGGCAACTGAATTTCGGTCATAGTATCGGTAAGAGTAACCGACTTGGTAGGGGTATACTTGTTCATAGAGGTGTCAACAGCGGAATAATCGCGCTTCTGAACGCCCGCAAAAGTTATAACGTCCTTACGGGCGGTAACCGCATCCGTCAACAGGCAGTCGCTGCGCTTGTTTACTGCGTCGTAATAGAACAGGTCGGGGTCGGTATCGAACGAGCTGTAATCGATATTCCTCTTGACAAACTTGCAGTCGTTGGCAACCTCTGTTTCACGGTCGGTTACAACCGTCCAATTAGTAGCATCCTTAAACGTACCGATTTCGATATTGTTAAGTGATTTGCACTTGCCGCCCGCACCTTCCTTGGTTTGCTCTTCCATTGTCTGACCGCAACCGTCGAAGTAGTTTTCTTCCGCGAATGCATAGCTCGAAGCGCGCATTGACATTGCGGGGTCGGAGGTGTAATTTATATAGTTATTATAATAGTGTATATTTGCACATCTTGCCAAAGGCTGACGAGCCTTGCAGTTATACCACCAGTTGTGATGGAACGTTACGTTAAACGTCAACGCGTCTTTACCGTTACCTATAAGGTTGGTCTTGTGACAATCTTCGTACTTGTTGTACGAGTTGGTATAGTACTGACCGCGCTTGAAGTCGCAGCTGCCGTCGCCCTCTTGCTTGTCGCTTTCCGCGCCGCTTATAAGTCCGCCGCCCTGCTTGAAAGTATTGTTGTGTACCCAAACCCTTTCAACCGAAGCAACCAGGTCTGCCGTAGTACGGTTACCCGCCGTCTTTGTGGTGCCGTCGGCGTTGAGCGCCGCAGCCTGCTCTCCTTCCATACCGAGAGCGTCCTCGGGATAGTTTTTAAACGTAACGTTTCTTACTTCGAAGCTAACACCGTTGTCCGTCTCGTATTTGGAAGCATTGATTGCGCTTGCAACGTAGTGGAAGCCCCAGCCCTTAACGGTTGCGTCTTCGCCTATACCTTCTACGGTTACGTTTCTTGCGTTGACCATACGCGCCATAGCGCCGCTATCGCCCTCTGTACCGCCGTTACCCGTAGAGTCGTAATCGGTAAGACCGGTAATTTCGCAGTGTACGCCGTCGGTGAACGTGTTTGAAACCTCGCCTAAAATACGGAGCGATACGCCGGCATATTCGTGGGTAAGTCTTGCTATACCTACGTTCTTTCTGTCGTTACCAGAATATCTGCGGTTGTTTAAAATTTCGCCTATACCCTTATGTACGGTGCCCGTGCTATCGGTAACGTACTGCGTGATGTCAACTTTTTGACCGTCTACGTAGCAGTAGTCCAGAACGTCGTGCTTGTTTGCCTCGCTAAGATACATAACGAGGATATTATCCTTAATCGAACCGTCGTCGTTATAAGCGCCTACGCCTTCGTTATAATTAAAGTGGGCGTAACCCGAACGGTCGTACTTGTTTATCGTCATACCGTCTAAGGTCATTTCGTTGCCGCTTGACGGGGTAATCTTGAAGTCGTACGATTCGCCGCCCTTCAAGCCGACGATATCCACTCTTGCGACGCCGCCCGAAAGCTGACGGATAAGAGGCGCGTCAACCTGCGTATACGTGCTTTCGGAAGAGAGCTTGTATTCGACTTTGGCGTTTGCAACGTCGCCTTCGCCCCATTCGAACGAAGCGCCTTCGTTATTTGCCGAATTGTAAAGAATACGTGCGTCTACCGCCACCCAAATTGCGTGCAGTGTTTTTGCACCGGTGATAGCCGTATCGAAATTGAAGGCGTTGCCCGTACCCTGCGCGTTTTCGTACCAGCCTTTGAGATAATGTCCCTGCTTGGTGACCGCGGGCGCCGATACTTTATTGCCGCTTTCAACCGTTTCCGAGCTTACCGCTACGCCGCCGTCCATAAACTTGACGACGTAAGAACTGCCGGGCGTCGGAGTCGGTGTCGGCGTGGGCGTGGGCGTCGGAGTAGGATCCGGCGTAGGCGTAGGCGTCGGTGTCGGAGTAGGATCCGGCGTAGGCGTAGGCGTCGGTGTCGGTGTGGGATCCGGCGTAGGTGTAGGCGTCGGATTAGGCGTTACCGTTTCCGACGGGTCCTTCTTTTCTTCATCGGGCTTCTTCTTACAACCTGCCGCGGCAACGCCCAAAGACATTGCGCCTGCAAGCAGTATTGCAAGAAATGCTCCTCTCTTTTTCATATCTATTTCCCCCTTGCCTTTTTAAGGCTTAAAAATTCAATTCCCGCTCTGCGTTTAAAAAAACGCAGAGCGCGGAGTACTCCGCGCTGTTGCTAATTTTAACTCGGTTGTGGTAGTACAGTAATTAGTTAACAATATTATACTACTTATATTTATAAATGTAAACACATTTTGTGAATTTATTTCAGTTTAAGTTTTTATCTATTTTTATACCCTTTTCGTACTTGGAATTAAAGTCGTAGGTTTCGCCCTTGTACTTGAATTCGGGCAGAGTGTCGAGCTGTACGTTATGTAAGCTTTTGAAAATGCTTGCGTCGACATCGGGGTTGCGCGTGCGGAAGTCCTTGATAAGCTTTTTTATGTCCTGCCGCGCCGACTGCCCCTGTTCGCCTACCGATAAATTTTCGGTCAGCTTGCAGGCGCACGCGATAAATTGCAGGTTGTTGTAGTCCTTCCAGTGGATTATATCGTCGTCCAGCACGCAATACAAAGGTCTTATAAGCTGCATCCCCTCGAAATTGGTGCTTGAAATTTTGGGCATCATTCCCTGAATCTGACCGCCGAAAAACATTGACATAAGCGTGGTTTCTATGACGTCCGACATGTGGTGCCCCAGCGCGATTTTGTTGCAGCCCAGCTCCTTTGCCCTTGCGTACAGAAAGCCGCGGCGCATACGCGCGCACAGGTAGCACGGATGTTCGCCGCCGATTAAATCGTTGACGTCGAAAATGTCCGACTCGTATATGCGCGCCGGGATTTCCAGAAGGTCGAGATTGCTTTTGATAAGCGCAAGATTTTCGGCGTTATAGCCGGGATTCATTACGATATATTCCGCCTCGAAAGCTATTTCAGAGTGCCTTTTAAGCTCCTGCACGCACTTGGCAAGCAGCATGGAATCCTTGCCGCCCGAAACGCACACGGCGATTTTGTCGCCCTCCTCAATCAGCTTATACCGCTTTACCGCCTGCAAAAACTTGGTCCATATCCCCTTGCGGAATTTGGTTATTATGCTGCGCTCTATCTGCCCGCACGGCGAAAGCTCTTTTGCCATCAGTCTTCGTCGTTATGCGCGTGCTCTTCCTCTTCGTCGTGAGGCTCGGGGAATTGAGCGAGGTCGTACTCGATGCCGTTCTTATCGTAATAATCCTTTATAGCCGCGCGGATAGCCTCCTCCGCCAGAACGGAGCAGTGCATTTTGTGCGCGGGCAGACCGTCAAGCGCCTCGGCAACCGCCTTGTTGGTAAGCGTCAACGCCTCCGAAATGGGCTTGCCCTTAATCATTTCGGTAGCCATGGAGGACGACGCGATAGCGCTTCCGCAGCCGAACGTTTTAAACTTGACGTCGGTCAAAATGCCGTCGTTTACCTTGATATAAATTTTCATTATGTCGCCGCATCTGGCGTTACCTACTTCGCCTATTCCGTCCGCGTCCTCGATAATGCCCACGTTGCGCGGATTGGTAAAATGGTCCATAACCTTTTCGCTGTACAATGCCATAAATTTTCTCCTTTAAATCAAATGCTCTCTTTTGCCGTTTTTCAAATCGTCCCACAGGCAGGAAACCGCCCTGACCTCGTCAACCGCAACCGGAACCTGCTCCAGGAGGTAATCAATCTCCTCCTCGGTGTTCTCTTCCGAAAGGCTTATTCTTAACGAGCCGTGCGCAATTTCGTGCGGTATGCCCAGCGCAAGCAGAACGTGCGAGGGCTCCAAAGACGCCGTAGTGCACGCCGAGCCCGACGAAGCGCATATGCCCTTTGCGTCGAGGTGCAGCAAAAGACTTTCGCCCTCCGTACCCTCGAAACACATATTGACGTTGCCCGGCAGACGGTTTTTGGTGTCGCCGTTGAGCTTGGAGTGGGGAATTTTGGAAAGCCCCGCAATCAGCCTGTCGCGCATAGCCGCCTGCTTTTTCATATTCTTATCCAGGTTTGAAACGGCCTCTTCCAAAGCCGACGCCATAGCGCATACGCCGGCAATATTTTCGGTGCCCGCGCGGCGTTTCCTTTCCTGCGCGCCGCCCTCGATAAGGCTTTTCAGGGGCACGCCCGTGCGGCAGTACAGAAAGCCGACTCCCTTGGGACCGTGGAACTTATGCGCCGATGCGGACAGCATATCTATATTGTCCTCTACGACGTTGACGGGTAAATGCCCGACCGCCTGCACCGCGTCGGTGTGGAAAATCACCTTTTTTGCGCGGCAGACGGCGCCTATCTCGCGGATGGGCAGAACCGAGCCGACCTCGTTATTCGCGTACATAACGGTGACCAGCGCGGTGTCGGGGCGGATAGCCGCCTCCACTTCCGCCGCGGTTATATTGCCGTAGGAATGCACGTCGAGATAGGTCACCTCGAACCCTTCCTTTTCAAGCTTTTTCAGGGTGTGCAGAACGGCGTGGTGTTCGAACGTTGTGGAAATAACGTGCTTTTTGCCCTTGGCAAGCCCCGCGTATGCCGCCGAACGTATCGCCTGGTTGTCCGCCTCGCTTCCGCCCGACGTAAAATAAATTTCACTTATTTTGTCGTTAACGGTTGCGCCTATTAAATCCGCAATCTTTTGCCTTGCGCCGAACAGCGCTTCCTTTGCGACCTGCCCCACCGTGTGCAGCGACGAAGGATTTCCGTAGACTTCCTTCAAGTAGGGAATCATCGCCTCGATTGCCCTGTCGCTCATTGCCGTGGTTGCCGCGTTGTCAACGTAAACACTTTTTACCATACGTTTAATATCCTACCGAATTAGTATGAATTCATTATAATAAATAATTCCTATCCCGTCAATAGGAATTACAGCTGTTTGCAAAAATTTTATTGCCTTTTATCCGCCCCTATGGTATAATCGTTTTACTTATGACGGTAAGAGAGTTACAGGACGAAATTTTTAAACTTAAACGCGACACGGATACGTGCATCTTAGCCCACAGCTATATGAGCGAGGCAATCTGCGAGGTTGCCGATTTTACGGGCGACAGCTACGCCCTTTCGCTTAAAGCCAAAACCGCGCCCAACAAAAACGTTATTATGTGCGGAGTGCGCTTTATGGCGGAAACGGTTAAAATGCTTTCGCCGCAAAAGCGCGTTTACCTTGCCAACCCAGCGGCTGGCTGTCCCATGGCGGAACAGATGGATAAGGACATCATTTCCGAGGTCAAAAAGCTGTACCCCGACTATGCGGTAGTCGCGTATATAAATACCACCACCGCGCTTAAAACCATTGCCGACGTGTGCGTGACGTCCTCGTCCGCGGTTAAAATCTGCAAGGCTATACCCGAGAAAAACATTCTGTTTATTCCCGACATAAACCTTGGCACTTACGTTAAAGAGCATGTGCCCGAAAAGAACTTCAAGCTTTTATCGGGCGGCTGTCCCACCCACGCCAAGTTTGACGAGGAGGACGCGCTTGCCGCAATAAAAAAGCACCCGGACGCGCTGTTTTTGGTACACCCCGAATGCCGTCCGTCGGTCGTAAAGCACGCGCATTACGTAGGCTCGACCTCGGGCATTATGGACTATGCCAAAAAGTCCGGCGCGAAAGAATTTATTATAGGCACGGAAAACTCGATTGTGGAGCACTTACAGCACGCCTGCCCCGACAAGAAGTTTTACCCCCTTTCGCTCGATTTGGTCTGCCACAATATGAAGGTGACCACCCTTTACGACGTTTACAACTGTCTTAAAGGCGAGGGCGGCGAGGAAATCGTTATGGACGAGCAGACGCGTCTTGCCGCGGTCAAGTGCATTGACAA
>CAMWWA010000041.1 GCA_947177825.1 uncultured Clostridia bacterium | reverse complement strand
TCCCTGAACGACAAGCGCAAGCTCGGCTTCGTTGCCGCCCCCTCCCACTCGCTCAGCCAGGAATACGGATACCTTTTTCATAACTGCGTATTTAAAAACGGCGGCGCGGAGCCTGCGGGCGTCTACCTTGCACGCCCCTGGCGCGACTTCGGCAAGTGCGACTTTATAGACTGCAAACTCGAAAGCCATATCTCGCCCGTACTCTTCGACAAGTGGAACGACACTTACCGCGACAAGACTGCGAGATTCAGTTATTACAACCTTACGGCGGAAAGTCTTACACCCGTGCCCTGGGCGAAAGAGCTTACACCCGGACGCGCAAGTGAAATTATAAATGCTTTCACGGCACTTAAAAAGAAGTACTTTGGCGAATAATAGTAAATTATGAAATAAGCCCCGTGCGATTGAAATCGCGCGGGGCTTTTATGAAATTTGCAATGACGCAGTCACCTCAGCAACAAATCTGTTAATCTCAAAATAGTTGCATAAAAGTGGTAATCGTGATACACTATTTTTACCACACATTTTAATAATCCTGTATCAAGGGAATACTATCGGTAAAAATGTATTCTCTCGCCTTGATATAGGAAAAATGTGTGGTGACATTGAGAGGTGCGTTTTTCGTGCGTTCTCTTAATGGGAGCGCACTTTTTTTATCATTTTAATTATAGCATATTGCGAAGGACAATTTTCGCCCATAGAAAATTATCTTATTTATTTTTCTTTATTAGCAGTCGAGGGAAAGTTTTGTCCTTTGTCAAATGTTATAATATAAATGAGGGGGTCGATGAGATATGGATAAAATCGCAAAGAAAACAATAATAGTTCACGTCTTAAGAATTTTATATTGCTACACTTCTTTCGCTTATCCTGCCACACAAGCACAAATCGCCGATTATTTAAATGACATTGATATACCTTGCGACAGAAAAACTGTAGGAAGAAACATAAATTATCTTATTGATATGGGATTGCCGATTTGTAAAAGCAACGGCATAAAGCGCGGCTATTATTATGATATTGCAAATGACAAATTTTTTATAAGGACGCAACCATGTTAAAGGTACTTGCATTTTATTTAATACTTTGGTGGTTTACAAAACTTGAAAATAAAAAATGGCTTATTGTGCGTGCAGTCATTGCAAGCGTTTTGGCTATATTATTTTTAATAAGTGCTATATTTGTATTTACAGAACCGCATATGGCAAAAGACGGATTTGCATTTATGGGTATTTTCGGTCTTGTTCCTGCAATACTTTTCGGTTTAAGAGCAATTTGTGATATCAGAAAGTTATGTACAATATTGAAAAAGCCTGAAAACAAAAGCGTTTCTAAGACTAAAACCCAAGCTAAACAAACTATCAATTACAAAGATAATTTAGATAATTTTAGAAAACAATTAATGAAATAATAATATATATTTAGGAGGAATTATATGAACGTACAATATGCAAGAGATAAATTTTGGGAGTATTTTGACACCTACTTAAAAGAACAAGGAAATAAATTTTATATTACTCACATAAAAGGTGGTAAAAATCAAGCTGCCGGAAACATAAATAATCGTTCTCCGATGGCAATGCAAACACTTTGTTGCGAATTCAAATATCGCGAACAAGTAATTTTAGTACAGGTATACATAAATAAAAACGTAAGACTTTATGAAAAATTATATTCAAAGAAAGAAGAATTAGAAAAGCAACTCGGCTATGAAGTGGACTGGGTTGACCACGGGTTGATAAGTGCGGATGTCAGAAGAATACAAAAAAAGTTTTATATAAATAAACCTCTTAACGAAATGGTTGAAATTGTCTATCCTTATATATTAGATTTTGTTAGAGTATTCGAAAAATACATTTAAATCTTTTACTCTATTTTTCTTTAATTATAAGAGCTGTCCGCATTACTTGCGGACGATTGATGTAACATAAATAACGCCCTGCGGCACAAGCCGCAGGGCGCTTTATTTTATTATCACATACTACCCCTCCGCAGAGTTGCAAGCAAGAGCAGGCGGGTGCGGATTGTCCCGACGGGAGCATACATAGAAGTATGTGACCGAGGGCAAACGCAAACCCAACGAACTATTGCGCCGCAAATATGCGGAGAAGCTTATCAGAATCCGAAGTACTCTTTTGCGTTGTTGTAGCAAACGTCTTCCACAATCTTGCCCAGCGTATCCAGCTCGCTTGCGGGATACTGTCCGCTTTCTACGAGGTTGCCGAGCATATTGCAAAGTATTCTTCTGTAATACTCGTGACGGGGATATGCAAGGAAGGAACGGCTGTCCGTAAGCATACCGACGGACTGAGCAACCAAGCCGACCTGCATAAGCGTTTCGAGGTTGGTCTTCATACCGTCCTGCTGGTCAAGGAACCACCAAGCCGTGCCGACCTGTACCCTGCCCTTTACGCCTTCCTTCTGGAAGCAGCCCGCAAGTACGGTAAGCGCGTAGTTGTCGCGGGGGTTGAGGCAGTAAAGAATAGTCTTGGGAAGCGCGTCCTGTCCGTCAAGCTCGCCTAAAAGCGCGGAAAGCTTTTCCATATAAACGGCGTCTTCGATTGCGTCGAAGCCCGTATCGGGACCGATTTTAGCCAGCATACTCTTGGAGTTGTTGCGGAGTGCGCCGATGTGATACTGCTGAACCCAGCCGTACTTTTTGTACTGTTTGCCGAGGAAGAGAAGCACGTAGCCCTTGTATTTGTCCTGCTCCTCTACGGTGATATGCTGTCCCTTCATACCCTTTAAGAAGATGGCGTTAGCCTCTTCGTAGGTTGCGGGCGCGTAGCAAACGACGTCGAGAGCGTGGTCAGAAAGGCGCGAACCCATACTGTCGAAGTAAGCGATTCTGTCCGCAAGCGCGTTGCACAAATCTTCAAGCGTCTTGATATCCTTGCCTACGACGCCTGCAAGTTGCTTAACCCAGCTTGCAAACCAGCTAAGTTCTACGTTAATAGCCTTGTCGGGACGGAACGCGGGACGGACGGTAACCTTTAAGGTCTTGTCCTCGTTCATCTTCTTGTGCCATTCCAGGCTGTCAACGGGGTCGTCGGTGGTGCACACGGTCTTAACGTTGAACTTGTACATCATCTCGCGGGCCGTAAGCTTTTCCAGAACCTTGTTTGCCTCGTCCCAGATTTTCTTTGCGTTTTTGGTATTGATAATATCGTTTATGCCGAAATATCTCTGCATTTCGAGGTGCGACCAGTGATACAGGGGGTTGCCCACGAAATAGGGCATACTCTCGACGAACTGCAGATACTTCTTGTAGTCGTCGTCGGGGCCCGAAATGGAATCCTCCTCGTATCCCCTTGCGCGGAGAGCGCGCCACTTGTAGTGGTCGCCGTATCTGTCGCCGGCGCCCAGCCAGACTTCCGCAAGATTGCGGAACTTCTTGTCCTCGTAAATTTCCTTGGGCTGCAGGTGGCAGTGATAGTCTATGATAGGCATTTTTTCCGCGTGGTCGTGATACAGCTTTTTAGCCGTGTCCGTTTCGAGCAGAAAATCTTTATCCATAAATTTTTTCATATTATAACGTTACTCCCGTTTTAAATATTGCAATTTCCTTGGTGTTGTTTATTTCGTTCTTGGTCTTCTTGCCGTTCGCGACGTCTACGATTAAATCGATAAACTTTTCAAGCTGGGTGTCGAAATCGGAATCGAGCACCGCGCCCGCGTTGAAATCAATCCAGTTGCTCTTTTTAGCCGCAAGCTCGGAATTGGTGGCAATCTTAACCGTGGGCACGAAACCGCCGAATGGCGTACCGCGTCCCGTAGTGAAAAGCACGAGGTGGCAACCTGCCGCCGCAATGTTGGTCACGGCGCACATATCGTTGCCCGGTCCGTTTAAAAGGTTAAGTCCCTTCTGCGTTACGAAGCCGTCGTCGAACACGACGTCGTTTACAGGACCGGAGCCCGACTTCTGCGTACAGCCGCAGGACTTGTCTTCAAGCGTTGTTATGCCGCCCGCCTTGTTTCCAGGGGAAGGATTTTCGCCCACGGGCTGACCGTTGGAACGGAAATAGTCCTTGAAATCGTTGATGAGCTTTACAGCCTTTTCGAAGGTCGCCCTGTCCTTGCAGCGGTTCATAAGCTGCTGCTCGGCGCCGAACATTTCGGGCACTTCGGAAAGTACGGAAGTGCCGCCCACCGAAACGATATAGTCGGAGAAATAGCCGACCAGGGGGTTTGCGGTTATGCCGCTAAGTCCGTCGCTTCCGCCGCACTTAAGACCGACTTTGAGGCAGGATATATCCTTTTCAATCCTCTTATCCTTCTTAACTACCGCCGCAATTTCCTTTAAGAGCTTGACGCCTGCGGAAATTTCGTCCTCAACCTCCTGGCAGACCAGGAATTTGATTCTGCTTTCATCCACCTTGCCGAGCGTTTGCTTAAACGCGTCCATCTGGTTATTTTCGCAACCCAGACCGAGCACGAGCACGCCGCCCGCATTGGGGTGGCGGACCATCTTCTGCAAAATGAGTTTGGTCCTCTCGTGGTCGTCGCCGAGCTGGGAGCAACCGTAGGGGTGCGTGTAGGTGAACACGCCGTCAAAGCCGTCCTCGCCGCACTCCGCCTTAAAGGTTTCCACAATCTCCTTTGCCTGTCCGTTGACGCAGCCGACGATGGGGATAACCCATATTTCGTTGCGGATACCCACGTTGCCGTCGGCACGCGCGTATACGTTTACCTTGCGCATCTTGCCGGGCTTCAAAGTGCAGTCAACCTTGTTGTACTCGTACTCCAGATTTTCCGAAAGATTGGTCTTGACGTTGTGCGTATGCACCCATTTGCCGACGGATATATCCTCCGTAGCGTGCGCAATGGGCACGCCGTACTTAATGATATTTTCGCCGTTCGCAATTGCGCGGAGCGCAAACTTGTGACCTTTGTTTACGTTCTCGGCAAGAGTAACGCCCTGCTCGGTTTCGCCTTTTTTAAGGTCGCAAAGCGCAACCGCAACGTTGTCGAGCGGATTTATTATAATCGATTTTTTAGCCATAAAGACCTCTTTATATTATTTGCAGGCGCCCTTGCAACCGCCGACAAAACATTCTACTGCGGCGCGCATACCCTTGGTATCCATAGCCTGCAGATACTTTGCAACCGTTGCGGTGATATCGGCGTGAAGCGTGTTCATATCCACGCCCCATGCTTCCTTCCAGCCGAGCGCGTTCTTTGCAAGCTTGGTATAGTCGCCGTCGAACTCCGCCCACAGCTTAGCCCAGTGCTCGAGATATGCGGGGTCGTCGTTGAGCGCGATTTTTTCCTCGCCCCTCTTGCCCTTGTGGAATTCCACGATTGCCGCAAACGAGAACAGCAGGTGCTGGGGAAGCTTGCCGGTAATGCGGATATAATCTTCAAGCGTGGGCAGAAGGCGCGTTCTGAACTTGGTGGTCGAGTTGAGCGCAATGGACATCAGCTCGTGACGGATATAGGGGTTCTTGTACCTCTCTATAACGCTGTTTGCAAACGCAACCATCTGGTCCTGGGGCAAATCTATCGTGGGGTTAACCTCGTCGAATACGAAGTCACGTACGTACTTGCCGATAACCTCGTCGTTTACCGCCTCGCCTACCGTGTCGATGCCGCAGAGGTATGCGACGGGCACCATAGCCGTGTGCGAACCGTTAAGTATCTTAACCTTTCTCTGCTTGTAGGGCTTGATGCTGTCCGCAAAGATAACGTTTAAGCCCGTACTGTCGGCAGGCAGCACCTTCTGAACGTGCGCTTCCTTCTTGAGTACCCAAAGGTGGAAAATTTCGCCCTTAACTACGTTGTTGTCGATATATCCCGTTTCCTTCTGAATATCTTCGATTTCGTTCTTGGGATAGCCGGGTACGATTCTGTCAACCAAAGTTGAAGTGAAATGGTTTGCCTTCTGCATCCACTCGATGAACTTCTTGTCCATCTTGTTGATTTCCGCAAGCTCGGTAAGGCATCTGTAAAGCTCGTCGCCGTTGTTGTCTATAAGCTCGCAGGGGATGATTGCAAGTCCCTTGCCCATATCGCCCTTGAAATGGTCGTAACGTCTCTTCAACAGTGCGAGAAGCTTACCGGGATAGGACTTGGGGCACTTGGTCAAATCGGTGTCCGTGGGGTCTACCGCGATGCCCGCTTCGGTCGTGTTGGAAATGATAATCTGCAAATCCTCGCTCTCGCCGTAGGACAGGTAGTGTTCGTACTGCTCGAAGGGGTTGATAAGGTCGCCTATTACGTCGATAACGCGGCTCTTTTTAACCTTTTCGCCGTTGTCGATACCCTCTAAGCGGAGGGTGTAAAGACCGTCCTGTTCGCCCAGCTCCTTAACTCTGCCGAAAGGCATGGGCTGAACTACCGCAACGCTTGCGTTGATTGCGCCGTCGTCGTTGAGACACTGGATAATCCAGTCCACGAACGCGCGCAGGAAGTTGCCCTCGCCGAACTGCATAATCTTTACAGGTCTTTCGGGCTTGTTATATATCTTTTTGCTGATAAGTTCCATAAATGTTTAATCTCCTACGGTAAATTACTGCCTCTTCATATCGGAGGGAACCGCCTCTTCGGTTTCCTTGTCGTAAAGGTAAGCCGCCTTATAGGGCACGCAGAACTTGAACGTCGAGCCCATTTCGGGAGTGTCGTGGGGGTTAACCTTTAAGATAATGTTGACGTCGCCCACGTTGGCGTATACGTTGGTGGTATCGCCCAGAAGCTCGGTAAGCTCAACGGTGGATTCGATAAGGTATTCGTTCTTGCCGGGCTTGCCGTTCTTTGCAAGCTTGATTGCTTCGGGACGGAACGCGAATACTACTTCCTTACCCTCTACGGAAGCGGCGTCCTTGATTATAGGCTTAATATCGAAAGAAATGCCCGCGTCGTTTACGAAATTGCCGCCTTCAACCTTGCCCTTTAAGAAGTTCATGGGAGGCTCGCCGATGAAGCCCGCAACGAAGAGGTTCTTGGGATAGAAATACAGCTCGAAAGGAGTGCCTATCTGCTGAACGTAGCCGCCCGACTTCATAACCACTATCCTGTCGGACATGGTCATTGCCTCGGTCTGGTCGTGGGTAACGTAGATAGTCGTTGCGCCGACCGAACGGTGAATCTGCTTGATTTCCGAACGCATGGTAACGCGCTGCTTTGCGTCGAGGTTGGAAAGAGGTTCGTCCATAAGGAATATGGAAACCTTTCTTATAAGCGCACGGCCTACCGCTACACGCTGGCACTGACCGCCGGAAAGGTTACGGGGAAATCTTTCGAGATAGTCCGTAAGACCTAAAATCTTTGCGGTTGCCTGAACTTTTTCCTCGATAACGTCCGCGTCGATGCCTTCCAGCATAAGACCGAACGCAAGGTTTTCGTACACGGTGAGGTGAGGATAGAGCGCGTAGGACTGGAATACCATCGCGATTCCCCTCTCCCTCGAGCTCATCTGGTTTGCAAGCTTTCCGTCTATGTAGAACTCGCCCGCGGTGATGTCC
This sequence comes from uncultured Clostridia bacterium, assembly GCA_947177825.1. Classification (GTDB taxonomy): domain Bacteria; phylum Bacillota; class Clostridia; order Christensenellales; family Borkfalkiaceae; genus Coproplasma. The sequence goes on along the minus strand of CAMWWA010000041.1, from coordinate 1,495 downwards.
TCGAGTCCGGCTATCATACGAAGCGTGGTGGACTTACCGCAACCGGAGTCGCCGACAAGACAGATAAACTCGCCGTCGTTGATTTCCATATTGAAATCGTGCACGGCGTGGTAGCCGTTAGGATAGACTTTGTTTACGTCTTTGAATAATAACTGTGCCATTTATGTTTCCCCTAAAAATTTATTTCAAATCCTGAGTTTTGATATTGTCCATATCGTCGTATGCCTGATTTTCGCCGCACATACCCCAAATGAAGGTGTAGTTGTAAGTGCCTACGCCCGTATGTATGGACCAGCTGGGCGAAATGACCGCCTGCTCGTTATGCATAATGATATGCCTGGTTTCCTGCGGCGTGCCCATAAGGTGAATTACCGCCTGGTCCGCGGGTACTTCGAAGTACATATACACTTCCATTCTTCTTTCGTGGGTGTGCGAGGGAAGGGTGTTCCACGAGCTGCCTACCGCAAGCTCGGTCATACCCATTGCAAGCTGGCAGCTTTCGCATACGTCGCCGATTATGAACTGGTTGATGGTACGCTTGTTCATACCCTCCGCGGTGCCGAGATGACGCTGTACGCAGTAGCGTACGCCATCGGGAGCGGGTTTACCCTCTACGGGCTTTGTTATCTTGACCGTGGGATAGGTTTTATGGGCGGGCGAAGAGTTGATGTAGAATTTAGCGGGGTTCTTCGCGTCAACCGACGAGAAAGTAACCTCCTTTGTGCCCATACCTACGTATATGCCCTCTTTAAAGCCTATATCGTACTTCTTGCCGTCCAGGGTAATCACGCCTGCGCCGCCGATATTGATGACGCCCAGCTCCCTCCTTTCAAGGAAGTATGCGGTTGCAAGCTCCTTGAACGTTCCCAGCGACAGCGGCTTTTTAACGGGCATTGCGCCGCCCGCGATGATTCTGTCCTGGTGGGAATAAGTGAGTAAAATATCGTCCGCCTCGAACAGCTTTTCGATGAGATATTTTTCCCTCAGTTCCGCGGTGTCGTACTTCTTGGAATCGTCGGGATGATTTGCATAGCGAACATCAAATTTCATAGTTTATTTTCTCCTTTAATTTAAACCTGCGCCCAAAGCTCTTTTATAAACCTGGTGCAGGGTACGATATTTTCGCCCGTAGTGCCTTCCAGCACAAGAACCGCGTCCTTATCGTACGCCTTTATTTTTGAAAGAATTGTGGGATAGTCGAACAGTCCCTTGCCGGGAACGACCTGCTTAATCTTCCCCTCCTCCACAACGTAATCCTTGAGGTGGAAGACGACTATTTTGCCCGCGAAGGTCTTTAAACCCTCGTCGAGAATTGCAAGATAGTCGGCGTGGTTGGACATATCCAGATAATTATATATATCGAATATGACCTTTACGTTATCCCTGTTTACGCCGTCAATTGCGCGTTTAAGCGTTTTTACGTTGTAGCAGACGTGCCCCGCCGCGCCCTCCATTCCTATATACGCGCCTACCGACTTTGCGTAATCGGCAAGCT
>CAMWWA010000040.1 GCA_947177825.1 uncultured Clostridia bacterium | reverse complement strand
GGCTACCGTTGACGACTATATAAACAAGCGCGGCGCGGAGCGTTGGGAATTTTCCGAAAAGACTATCCGGGAACTGAACACCGAACGCAAACAGCTTTTAAATTTTCCCAAATCGTTGCCGGTATACTCCAATACCGATTTCGGAATAGAAAACGCTTTCGGCAACAAGATAAAGCCGTTCCCTATCACTGGCGCGCAAATCGGCGTAAATATGCCGGGAGATAAAAACAAATACGTTTACCTTTACCCGGCAAGCTTGGTTGTGTTGGACGAAGCGCAAAACGAGTTCCCCATAAAAGAAAACAACTTGGCGCTTGGTCAACGTCAATTTTTTACGCAACGCCGGCACAACGATATAGAAATGATTCTAATAGCGCCGCGCGGCGTGTTTATCCATAAAGATATACGTTGCAGCGGGGCAACGATAATCGAAGTAATCAAAAAAACGCACGTCAAAAACGTTTTCGGCACGGTTTGCAAAACTCTATGGCTATGCCGCAAATTTGAAAACAACAACGACTTCGAAGAATATCAGAGCACGGACGGCAAGAGCGGCAAGTATAAAACCGTAATTTATTCGCACGCAGGCGACGTTTACGACTACTACGACGACCACGAATACCGAAATAGATTTACGCCGCCCGAGGGTAAGCAATATTATGCAGGAAATTGAAGCTGACAAATTTAAAGACTTCGGAGAGCTCCTCTCCGCTTTATCCGTGCAAGCGACACCACAAGGGAAAGACGAAAGCCTTAAATTAACGTTTGATGACGTTAAACGACTTCACGGCATTTACTGTGCACTTGAAACCACGATAAAAAGCACGGAGAAGCAAACCGGCGCGGTCTATATAAACGAGATAGAAAGCTATTTAATTTGTGCGCTTAAATACGAAGCGCGGAACATATCGGATGAACGAACATTAGAATATGCCGAATATAAAGCGAAGCTTGAAGCTAAGGAATACGAGGAAACGCCGAGATATAGCCACCCTTGGTATAGACTGTTTCGCGCGACACCTAACCGCGCGCAAGAGCTTGTCAACGAAGAAGCGGCGCTTAATGCAGATAACAAGCACCACGTTAAAGAAGCCGACCTTAACCAGATTGAAAGAGAGCTTGAACAAATCGAAATCGGAACGACCGCTGGCGAAAATTTATCGCTAAGAAAAAAGCGCAAGCTTCGGAACCTGATAAAAAAGCACGACAAAGCAATTAAACGTCTTAAAAAGAAATTGTGTGCTACGGAGCCTAAACCGGGAGAATCCGGGAACGTTCAGAACGCCGCCCCTTCCACTGCACCGAAGACGATGCACGAACCAAAACACAAGGAAAAACCGAAAACCAGGACAAAAAAGCCGGTATCCGTCATTGAACAGCTTCCCGGTCAAATGGATATTGAGCACGTAAACATATCAAATTGACTTTAATTACGCCCCCATGCAGGGAAATCTGCAGCGGGGCACTTACCTAAAACGCCCCGCGGCGAGTTCTTCGTACAATACAACTGCGGCTGCGGGGTTACGTTTTAGGTATTCAATCAGATTTAAGCCCGGAAAGGGTTTGAAAATAAAGTTTTAGGTAGGTAAACAAAATGGAAGAACAAAAGCGCAAAGAATTTAAACTAGTTCTCTACGAGAACGGTACCACGATTAAAGAAGAAACAGTAAATACTTGTTTTTTAGTCACAGAGAATAGCAGACTATTTTTTGTCCAAGGTAAAATATTCGATATTTTAAATCTTTTAGCCAACGTAAGCATGAAATTTGATGAAGCAATAGAAGAGATAAGCAACGAGCTTGAAACTTCACCGATTAAACTACGTTCGACGATAGAAGCAGCAAAAACCTACGCGTGAGGTGCAGACAATGACATACGAAAAATTTGCGACCGAACTTATCAAGCGACTTTTTACAATAGATGACGTATGCAGCTATTGTGACAATTTTAAACCGAACGACTTTTGCGACGAATATAAAAAAACTGGCGGCAATATGAATTTTGACGTTTGCCGCGACCACGTAAAGAATCATATTGAAAAATTAGACAGCTTAGCCGCAGCGCAAACCATATACGGCGTAACAAAAGCGGTTTACCACATCAAGACCACCGCTAAGCCCGGATATGATATCCCCGCATTGATTAAAAGCAAGTTTGCAGCTCTATACGCGACCGATTACGGGCTTAAACATATTGACTTAAACGACCTTGACGGCGTTCTTGATTATTTATACGGCGGCTACAAGCTATTCGGCAAAATCAAATATAAAGAGCTAATCGACTTTATCGAAGCGCGTTGCGAGGTAAAAAAATGATAAAAATCAGACTGCACGGAACGCCCGAAGAAGTTAAAAGGTTTTCGGACTACCTCGAAAGCCTTTCCCCCTGCGTAAAAGTTTTGCAACGTTCAGACAGTTACTCTGACCGCGGGAAAAGTTCTTACGTGCGCGTATATATGGACGTAGAATACAAAACGCTTTCAGAAATCAAAGAATAACCGGGCGCGAGCCCGTAAAGGAGAATCTAACATGGCAAAAAGTAAGGCAAATGCAAAAGCAGGCAAGAAGAACGTTTTTGCGGTTATTCTTGCTCTCGTATTCCTCGCCGGGTGCGCGTTCTGCGGCGCCGGCATTGGACTTCGGGACAAGACAAGCGGCAAGTGGTATTCCGCTTCGTCCTGGTTCCACCGCTGGGGCAAGAGCGAAAAGCCCGGAGAAACCGGCACACCGACAAGCAGCGCCGTTATATCGGAAGGCGAGAGCAACGGCATTGCTTTACTTTGCGAGCAAATACCCGTAGAAGCTTATTCTGCATACGGAATAACCAGGCAATCCGCAGACTCCTACTATTCGCTAAGCGTTGAGTACGAGCCTGCGAATACTACATTCCAGGAAACGGACATAACGGTAAGCTTCAAGAACCCCAACAGCACTTGGGCAAGCGGTAAGAACTTGAACAATTACGTTTCGATAAATCACGAGGACGAAGCCACAACAGCGACGTTGTATATTCTGAAAGGATTTGAAGAACAAATTATCATTACGGCGCGTTCACAACGTATTCCAAGCTTATACGCCAAAGCTACCGTTGATTGGCTCCATACAAGTATAAACGGTACGATTAGTGATGCAACTGATATTGAAGGCGATATTGAAATGAGCCTTTTCAAATTTTCCGGTGGAACTATCGAACCGGACAGAGAAGATTGTATCGAAATCAGATTTGAAGCTCTCGGCTTTAAAAACTTTATGGAATCTAAAGGCTTCAGTTACTCAAGCGACGACCAAATACCGGCTTCGGATACCTGTTCGTATTACTTTTCCTATGACGAAGATATGCTATACGGATATGGTTTCACTAACCCCAAAGAAATAATAATAAAGCTTATCGGCGAACATTACCAGGACAATCCCAAAGAATCGTGGGACACCGCCCGTGAATTCTTTTTAAATGGACAAAAGCCCGAAAATTGTAGCGGCAACTACTTTGTGTCTTACACTATACTCTTCCATAGAAAGTACAACGGTAAAGAAATCGACATAATGGACTCTACTTGCTCAGATTTATGCATTCAAGACTGGTCTGGCTTCGAAATAAAAGCTACTGATATAAATTTAAAGCCGTCGGATATAGTCGGGTGGTGATTCCCCATGGCGAACAGTAAAGGCAAAATTGCATTTAAAATCGTGTTGGTGGTCGTCGCGGTCGTTGCCCTGGTTGCCGTCGCTCTCGCCGTCACGTTCATTGCAAGGTACACGGAAAACTTCAAATCGAAGTTCAGTACGTTCTACGTAGTGCACGCCGACACGACGATTACAACGGACAAAAGCGGCTACGCGTTGGAGCTTAACAAGGAATACCGCTTCGACGTCGGAAACGCTTTCGAGTTCCTGGGCAAAAGTGCTTCGGGCTACGACGTTAAAATACTTCCAAACGCTACGACCGAAACAAACTTCACGTTCGAAGGCGCCGACAATACGTATAACTTTACAGCCGTGCCGGACTTGACCGAACAGTTCGAAGTTATCCGGGAAGACGACCACTTCACCGTGCGCCCCACTAAGCTTTTGCACGAAGTGCTTGCAAGCACGTACGGCGAAAGTCTGACGGGTATTCCCACGGCGAACTTCAAGCACGATTATTTAAAAATCGTCATTACGTCCAAGGACGAAACGAACGTTATAAATCTGACGTTTAACGTCGTCGTTTATCCTACGGGCGTTAATATAGGCGGCGGAAACATTGTCGGGGGCTGAATATGACAAAGCAATTACTCGAATTTACATACACCGTCACGGCGTTTTTGTTAGTGGCTTTAATCATTCTTTCCTTCATTGTGAGTAGCGGCATGGGCGTAGTCTATGCCGCTACAAGCGGTTCCGACGTTCTGGACGACCTTAAAAAGGACGAAAGCTTCAACGCAGCAGATTATCCTGCTATCGATACGGACTACAGCCTGAACGTTATTCAGATTGCCGAGAGCACGGACGACGAGCTTTTAATATACGTCTACCAACCGAGCGGACAAAAAATGCGCATTAAGGCGAGCACGATTAACATTGCCCGGGAAATGGATAATAGCGCCGGTCTGGGCTTCAATAATTATAAGCTTCAATATCTGAACTCGTCGGACGTGTTCTTTAAGTACAAGGTGCTGAACTTCGAGCTTAAGCCCGACGCGGTCAGATACTACAACATATCAAACATTTTGCGCCCCTTCGACAGCAGCATAGACGAAGCAGCGCCGGACGGTAACAGCATTTCCGAAGTCGAAAACGCCGTCGGTCAATTCTGGACGGCGTGCACCGTAGGCGACAACGTAACGTACACCATGACCGACAGCGAGGTTATAGAGATTTCGAAGAAATACGTTGGCTACGTTCTATACAGCGACGGCGTTGACCTTGGCTGGACGATAACCAACAGCGCGACCACCGCGCACTTCGTCGCGTTCTCCACCGACAAGCCGATAGACAAGCTTATGGAAGTAGACGTTTACTTCTGCGAACGCGAAGTCAATGCAAAATATTGCGCTAATGTACTGCATGTAAACCATAAGCTTGGCACGTACTACGATTATTCATACGGCGCCAAAATCGAGCATGAACCCGTGACGGTCAAGTATTCGGAAAAGACCGGGAACGTCGGCGGCGGAAATATCGTAACCGGCAATAAATATACCTGGAATAGAATCCAGAGCACGAAAGACTTTATCGCCGACCAAAATAACGCCGACTACAAGCTTACGAACCCGACAAGCGGCAAGTTAGACGGCACGCAGTGGGTACTTAGCTTTCATGAAACGCAGATACAGCTTAAAAGCGACAACGTCTGGCTACCGCTAATTAGCGGCTTATTGGGCGCGGCTCTCACCGACGACCCCGACGTTAAATCAACCGAAGTTTCCGACGTTATGATATTACGTCTTAAATTCGAGCGTGACGGCAAGGTATATAACCTGGGCGTGGTCGACAACAAGCAGACTAACGAGCACCAATTCGGCGGCTCCGAAGGCTTTAAGCCAGACAATCAACCAACAACGTCAACGGCAAAAAAAGTTCAACCGTGGGTTTGGGCTATCCTCGCATTACTCGGCGTGATTGCCGTTATTGCCGCCGTGGTCATTCTTTGTATATTCTGCCCACCTGCGGCAAAAGGCATAGGCTATCTATTTAAACAACTTGGCGTTGGACTGGGGCTCATATTTTCCGCACCCTTCCGTTGGATAGCAAAACGCAAAGCTGCCGCCCCAGCTAAGGCAAAAAGAAGCAAATCGAAGAGCAAGCCGCGCAAGACGTCGCGCGCCGGAAAGACACGCACCAGGAGCAAAAAGAAATGATAATATTCCTTTCGATACTTTTACTCCTTCTGATAGTCGCCTGCACTGCGGCAAATTACTATGCCGGCGCAGTGCCTTTCCTCGCCGCGCTCTCCACGCCCCTTATAATCGCCTGCGTTGTTGTCGGCGTTGTTTGGGTGCTTTTTCTCACACTTGAAATACGCAACGGCTGGAAAGGCAAAAAGTAATGGTTATACTCGGCATTTGTATTGCTGCATTCATAGTATTGCTTGTCGTGATATTGCTTCTGATACGCCGCCACAAAAAGAAATTTGAGCCGCATTTCCGCAAGTTTCACGACAAGGAAACGCAAGGGCACCCGCAGTACGTTTACGGCAAAAACAAGAAAAACTTCAAAAGCATAGGTATTACCAGCGCACCAAAAACCGACGGTATCAAAAACATTCCTATGGAACGCAACCCGGAACCGGGAAAGTCCAAACAGGCTTTTATGCTTCCACGTCCGAATAGGATACCTAAAAAAACCAGGAACAAAAAATTACCGGATTGGACTTTAACAGAAGAAGATAAAAAGAAAGCAAAAAAAATTGCGCGGAAACGTCCGCGCAGAACAAAAAAAGAAGATTGATGGGGACCGATAAAATCGTTTTTCACCTATGCCACGCGGGCAAATCAACCTTCTTAGCATTATTATATGCAGAATTTCGAAGATTGTCAAGCAGGAGATAAAAAAAAAATGATTTCAAAAGTAATTAGGCTTGTCTGCTCCGATTGCGGCGCTTCTCTTAGTCTGAACGCCGACACACAGGACGACGCTTTCACTTACGCCCGGAAAATGAGCTGGGCGGTTAGCCGCGACCGTAAAGCGTGCTATTGCCCGCAGTGTGCGCCCCATCGGCGCCACGTCGGCAAATATGGAACCCGGCGCGCCGTCGTTCAGGAGCGTTTCAAATCTATTTAATAATCACGTAGCCAAGCAACCATTTAAAAGGAGCAACGCCATAATGAGCATTTTGGCAAAGGCAAAACAACTTAATAACGGTTATTTCGCATTGCCGTACGCGCTGATGGGGAAAGCTCCCGCCAAGCCAAAGGCGATTTCTACGCTTTTTGGTGGAGAACCTGCGGACGTTCAGAACGACAACGGACACAAAGCTTTTATTCCGAAAGATAAGAACCGCTTCACCACCTCGGCGCGTATTCTATTAGGTAAAATTCATACTGAAGAAAAAATCTTTGCGCAAAAAGCGGAATTATCTTATAGAAAGATAACCGAAAAACTGGGACACAGTTCCAGAACCACCGCCGCAAATTTAAAGGAGCTTAAAGAGGTATTAGAAAAACCTTTAAAGTCAACGTACCATATCAACGTAGAGTACGACGGCAAACCGTTTATTTTATGCTATGAATTTCTTTTCACCGAAGAACTGCAGCTTGACGAAGGACAAGCCCCCGTTCAGCTTACCGACCTTGAAGCTACATTTGTTAGCATGGTCGTAAATCATAAGCTTAACCCGAAAAAATCCGAGGACTTCGTCGCTTCGGTCCTTAACGTTGAAAAAGCTTTAAGTATCCCCCACTCTACGGCGCAATCACTAATCGACCGGTTAATTAAAAAAGGCGTCTGCACCTGTTACAGACAATACACAGCCGCGGACGGTAACATTATAACCTTAAAAAACGACAAGGCAAAGACCAAGAAAGAAAAGACACGACTTACCGTCCATAGCCGCATTATACGACGTTGTAACGTTATCTATAAAGAATATAAAAAGCGCTTGGCGGCGAAAGCTGCACAACGTGACGTTTCTAAACGTAGCAAGGGCACGCAAGCCGAACCGCAGAAGGAGCTTACCGACGAAGAGAAGTTCGACGCTATCGAAGCTAAATTTATTCAGGATAAAAAATACGTAACCCTCACCGAGAGATACAAAGCTTTAAAAGAAGCCATAACCAAAAATAAGGACGAAGCCAAGTTCGACGTTCTGGATAAAGCTGCACACGACACATTCAACGAATTGTGTTATTACCTATACGGCAATGGCGTAAGCAGTTTGCCAAAGACGTTTGCTAATCTCATACGAAATCTTTAAGCGTAACCGACCGTTACGCTTTTAGTCGTTAATAAAGCAATAAATATATGTAAATATTAGCAATATTTTTACAAGACCGCCAGCAAGTTTTCAACGTTAAAACTTGCTGATTTTTTGTTTTCCGGGCTTTTTTCCTCTATTAGTACGATATGTAAAATTATGCGCATTACTTTTTGTACTAACCGAAATTTATCTTTCGCACTAATACGCTTTATATTTCGTATACACAACATAACCTAAATATACTTAAGGAATAACTTTGAAAATTCTTATACGCATACACCAGCAAGCGGGCTTTATGCCCGCAATGCGGCAAAAATTTTAATAATCACGGGCGCGCGTGACGACTTGCAAGGTGATTTCCCTAATAGTCACGTTGTGCAGTAACCATTTTTTGTAATGCGGAAGGGGACACCCCTTACCCCTTTATTATTAGAAGATACTACGGGGGTCGGCGCAGAGCTTAACCCGACCCCCTTTCGCTTTTTTCATTCATTATCTTTAACCGAACCGATTAAAGGCTAATAAATGAGAAGTCCGCCGTCGACCGACTTCCGCCCACTTACCGAACACCACGCAAATATTACAAAGCGCCCACGGACGGCACCGCAGGCGCAATTCAGAGGATAACGACATTTTTTATTGTGGGGGCATTTGGGGACAATCTTGCGAAAACCCCGCAAAAATCAATGAAAAACGGGCAAAACCGCTTGATTTTACCCGTTTTTTGGTGCACCTTCAGGGACTCGAACCCTGGGCCCACTGATTAAGAGTCAGTTGCTCTACCAACTGAGCTAAAGGTGCATATTATGTACCGCCTTGGGCGGATTTTTTATTTTGTGGTGGTCCATCCGAGATTCGAACCCGGGACACCTTGATTAAAAGTCAAGTGCTCTGCCAACTGAGCTAATGGGCCAAAAGCTTGGCTGGGGTGGCAGACGAACCTGCGAATTAGTCCACATCTACCAGCCGTTCATATGGTTACGATTTTGGCTGGGGTGGCAGGATTTGAACCTACGAATGCGGGAATCAAAATCCCGTGCCTTACCGCTTGGCGACACCCCAACGAATTTTAGTGGGGCGGGCGACAAGTTTCGAACTTGCTACCTCCAGAGCCACAATCTGGCGCTCTACCGATTGAGCTACGCCCGCCATAAATTCTGGTGCGCCTGGAGAGACTACTTCGCTACGCTCCGTGCGACCCGCTTTCGCGGGGCGGGCGAACCTGTTCTCGTCTCACCGCGCACAATTTGTGGTGCGCCTGGAGAGACTCGAACCCCCGACACACGGCTTAGAAGGCCGTTGCTC
>CAMWWA010000039.1 GCA_947177825.1 uncultured Clostridia bacterium | reverse complement strand
ATTAACGGGAACGAGGGAATTGCAATGCTGAGCGCCATTATCGCAAACTTGACGATAAGCGAACCGATTATGTTCTGCATGACTATCGAGCGCGTGCCGCGCGCAACCCTGCGTGCCTCTGGTAACAGCGAAAGCTTGTCGGAAACGAGAACGACGTCGCTTGCCTCTATAGCCGCGTCACTGCCGACCTGCCCCATGGATACGGCGCAGTTTGCAACCGTCATTACGGGCGCGTCGTTTATACCGTCGCCTACGTAGATAAGTCCGCCCTGCTCCTTAAGCTGCTGCGCCCTTTCAAGCTTTTCGTCCGGCAAAAGACTTGCGTAAACGCCGTCCAGACCAAGCCCTCCCGCAACGCTCTCCGCGCGCGCCTTACCGTCGCCCGTCAGCATATACGCGCCCTTGACGCCCGACTTTTTCAGAAGCGCAATCGCCTCCGCCGCGCCTTCCTTTATGCGGTCGTCAATCTCGATAACGCCTACATATTTGCCGTCCAACGCCACGTAAACGAGGGTTGAAACGCTTTCAACGGGCGTAAAGTCGACTCCCGCTTCGTTCAGCATCTGCGCGTTGCCGCACACCAGCGCCTTGCCGCCGACCGTGCAGCTTACGCCTCTGCCCGCAACCTCTTTCGCGTTTTCGGCAACGTACTCCGTCTGAACGTTTGCAAACGCCGCGGCTATGGGATGGGAAGAAAATTTCTCCGCGCAGGCGGCAAGCCTGAGCGCCTCCTCCGAGGACGACGACTTGACGGCGAACACGCCTTCGGTAAGCGTGCCCGTCTTGTCGAACGCCGCAACGCACGCCTTTGCAAGCTCGTCGATACAGGTCGAGCCCTTGACCAATATGCCCGACTTTGCGCATCTGCCTATGCCGCCGAAATAGGAAAGCGGCACGGAAATGACCAGCGCGCACGGGCAGGAAATTACGAGGAATGAAAGCGCCTTGTATATCCATTTGCCGTATTCCGCCCACACGAATGCGCCGTTGACCGCGCATATAATCGTGGGAACGAGCCCCGCGACGAGCAGCGCCGCCACCACGACCACGGGGGTATAGTACTTGGCAAAGCTCGAAATAAACTTTTCGGGTTTAGCTTTTTTCGCGGTGGAGTTTTCCACAAGCTCGAGAATTTTTGCAACGGCGGAATTTTTGTATTCCCTGATAACCTCCGCTTCCACAACGCCCGAAATATTTATGGAACCCGACAGCGCCTCGCCGCCTACCTTTATATCGCGCGGCAGTGCTTCGCCGTTTAAGCTCTTCATATCCAGCGAGGTTTCGCCCTTGACAATGCGGCAGTCCACGGGCACTTTTTCGCCCGCCTTAATCAGAATTATATCGCCGACTTTAAGACTTTCGGGAGCAACTACTACCTGTTCGCCGTCCTTAATAAGCGTTGCGGTTTCGCTCTTCAAATCCATAAGCTTGGTTATCGACCTGCGCGAAGAGCCGACTGCAATCGACTGCAACAGTTCGCCCACGCGGTACAAAAGCATTACGGCAACGCCCTCGAACAAGCCGTCGCCCGTGGTAACGCCCAGCACTATCGCGCCCACCGCCGCAAGCGTCATAAGAAAGTTTTCGTCGAAAATCTTACCCTTAATAATATTGCGCGCGGTGTTCCATAAAACGGTATATCCCGCCGCGAGGAAGGCAACGCCGTACAGCGCGTATACGACGTACTGCACCGCTCCACCCAGCTTTAAAAAGTCGAGCACGACCGCGGGCACGAAGAACACCGCCGAAATTATCACCGCTATTATGTCCGCCATATTCGACTTGAAAACGCCCTTCTTCTCCGCCTTTCCGTCGACTATTTTCACGTCCTCGAAATGGGTGATTGTGTATACCGCCTTGTCGTAAGCCGCAGTCGACTGCGCTTTCAAAATTACGGTCATATTCATAAAGTCGACCGTAGCCGAAACGCCGTCGAGTTTGTTGAGCTCCTCTTCCAGCTCGCGCGCACAATTGGCGCAGCAGAGATTGGCTATCTTAATCTTTTTGCAGTCGGCGGCGACCGCCTCTTGCTCACCTTCCTCTTCGACTATCTTTGCGTCCTCAAAGTGGTTGCAGCAGTATATTGCGCGGTCAAGCGCCTTTTCGTCGCAATCGAGAATGACTTTGCTCGCCATAAAATCGACGGTCGCGCTGTTAACGCCTTCAAGCTTGTTCAGCTCCTCTTCCAGCTCGCGCGCACAGTTTGCGCAGTCAAGCCCCTCAATTTTCAAAGTCTTATTCATTGCAGTTCAAATGCTCCTTTGCCACGGAAATCATCGTGAGTATATGCCCGTCGGCTATCGAATAAATTACTTGTTTGCCCTGCCGCCTGCACTTGATTATGCGGTGGTCTTTAAGCGTTTTAAGCTGATGCGATACGGCGCTCTGATTGCCCCCGACGGCTTGCGTGAGGTGCTCCACGCACAGCTCGCCGCAGGAAAGCGCCAACAGTATTTTCAGGCGCGAAGGCTCGCTTATCGCCTTAAAGCGCGCCGCAAGCTCGGCAACGTCGTCCTCGCTCGGCATACTTTCAAGCGCGCAGCGTATGCGCTCCTCGTGCTCCAGCTTCTCCTTTTGAGTGTCTTTCATTTTTGTTCTACCTCTTCGTTACGCGCCGCCTTTTTGTCTTTGTGCGGTCGATAACTTATGAATTGTTATTCATATGATAATATATTCTATTCTTATTGTCAAGTGTTAATACAAAAATTTTTAAAATAAAAAAAGCGTTGACAACACCGCCCTTGTTTGTTAAAATAGTTTGCGTCCACAAACCTAATACATTTTGCAGAGATGGTTGAGTGGTACTTCGTGACACCTTCGGTGGTAAGCGCTACGCGCTTCGGTACGACGAACGCGGCGGTCTTGTAACTTAATAATTTTGCAGAGATGGCGGAGCGGTCGAACGCGGCGGTCTTGAAAACCGTTGATGGGCAACTATCCGGGGGTTCAAATCCCTCTCTCTGCGCCAAAACACGGAACGGTTTAACACCTGTTCCGTGTTTTTACTTGTGCAAAATACAAACCCGTGATATAATATTTAAAAATTTTGACATCAGGTAATAATATGAAAAAATTTGTTGCGTTTGCTTTAAGTGGTTTTATATTGGTCGGTACGGCGGCGCTTTCCGCTTGCAATAGCAATAAAGCTTTTGCCATACCCGACGATTGCTATTTAGTTACGACGGATATAGATATCACACTTAAAGCAACCGAAGATGATACGGTGTGCAAATTTATTGAAACTAAAATAAAGGGAATTGAAAAAGACGACCACTATAATTATTTTTGCGTATCAAAAGATTCAACGGTAGAAATTTCTTCTTACAAGTGGTGTCAAACTATTTGGGGCAAAACGATTACGCAAAAGTTTTTAAAAGGATACGATATTGACGGGACGTTCGTTGAGTTTAATAAGCAATATTGCGCAGTAGTTGATAGCTTTACCGTAAACGATAACTGTACTATCACAGGCGTTTACGAAGGTTACTCTACAGTAGGGATTATTATTGATACAGTAAGCAATTTAACTAACTTGGATTATTACGAAGCACAAAGATATTTTGACGCAGAAGGCAACGTTATAATTTCCGATAACATATATTATCTTTTATACAGCGGCGAAAATTTTGATAAGGAAGACGGTTGGCAGACAAATTTAAACGTTAAGAATTTCGGCAGTATTTATAACCCCTACAGCTACTCCGCTTTTGATAATAAAGGAACGTATCAAGTATTTGAAGGCTACGATACGGCTATTACGGTAGAAAAAATTCAATCGGACGGCGTAGTAAGAATGGACATAGGCAAAACAGAAAGCGGAAGATATTTTGTTGAATACGTCAACGATTGGTATACTAATTCAGATTCCGGATACGATACTGCCGAGTACGGTAAATATTTCAGCGATATAATCGGAAATAATTTCTTATACTTATATTTCGTAATATAAAACAACAAATCAAATTAGGTGTTCAATTTAGATTTCTCTTGACACACAAAAAAAGGGGCGAACCGAAGTTCGACCCTTTATATTTATTTCTGATAAGTATAAATATCTCCGCCGAAAGTTATCGTATGATTATTATAATCATAGATTGCCCATAAAGCGTAGCCCTCGTGATAAACAAACATAATGTGGTCGCCCGTTCCGACGTCATAAGGCACGGGGCTGCTCATCAGTTCAATCACATCAATGTTTTCGCCGTTAACGTCGTGCACTTCCTGGGCGCCGGATAAATCCACCTTTACAAACACCGCCTTGTTATCTTCGAGAATTTCAATATAACTTTCCGTACTTCCTTCGGCATAATATTTTCCGACGGTAACCGTTTTATCTTTGGCGCATCCGACCAATGCGCAAAGCGTTAAAACAACCGCAAAACAAACTACGCCAAGCCACTTAAACTTTTTCATATTAAATATCCCTCGTATTTATTAAAAAAATAATATCACTTTTTTAAATAGAAATCAATCACTTGAAAAGACTTTACTTTTTTGCTATAATGTAAGCAACACGAACAAAAGGAACACGACTATGGATAAAGTACAGATATTTGAATTTATTGCGGAGCAAAAGACGGCGTTTATTGCCTCAGTCAACGAACAGGGCTATCCCGTTATGCGCGCAATGCTGGCGCCCCGGAAAATAGAAAACAACGAGATTTATTTTTCCACCAACACCTCCTCCAACAAGGTTAAACAATACACGCAAAACGAAAAGGCGTGCGTGTACTTTTACAAACGCGGAAGATTCAAGTATCAGGGCGTTGCCATTACGGGCGAAATGGAAGTCTGCACCGACCAGAAAACGAAGGACGAAATATGGCGGTTCGGCGACAAGCTGTTTTATAAACAGGGCGTGACCGACCCCGACTATTGCGTGCTGAAATTCAAGTGCAGGACCGCCGAATATTACTGTGACTTTAAAGTGGAAACGATAGAATTATAATGTACTGGTTCAATTATTACGGAATCGCTATTATGTCGGTTATTATGATTCCAAATATAATATACGCCGTTAAACGCAGGGGAAGCTTTGAAAACGCCTGTAAAAACAAGGGGCTGAATATAGCCGAGCAAATCGGCAGATACGCCTGCTTCGTGCTGATGATTTTCAATATCCCCTACGCCTATTTCAATTTCTGGTTCGGTCACGCGCTTACCGTATACCTTTCGGTAAACGGCGCTTTGTGCCTTGCCTATCTGATTTTCTGGGCGGTATGTTGGAACAAAAAAGACAAATTGAAAGCGCTGTCGCTTTCAATTCTTCCGACCTGCATTTTCCTGTTCAGCGGCGTAA
The DNA here is from genome assembly GCA_947177825.1 of uncultured Clostridia bacterium. GTDB lineage: Bacteria > Bacillota > Clostridia > Christensenellales > Borkfalkiaceae > Coproplasma. Next base: position 3,912 of record CAMWWA010000039.1, on the reverse strand, counting down.
TGCTGGCTTACATTCCGCTTATTGTTTTCGCCGTATTGTTCGGCATATGTCATATAACGATAAGCTTACTTTCCGTAAATTCCGGGCTTTAACACGCCCACGTACGGCAGGCTGCGGTATTGCTGTGCGTAGTCCAGACCGTAACCCACTATAAAATCGTCGCCCACCTCGAAGCAGGAATAATCGGCTTTGACGGGCGCCTTTCTGCGCGAGGGCTTATCGAACAGCGTAACCACCGTGAACGACTTTGCGCCGCGCCCCGAAATGAGCTCTCTCATTCTGACGAGCGTGTGCCCCGAGTCTACGATATCCTCCACCAAAATGACGTCCCTGCCCTGCACGGAAACCGAAAGGTCCATAATTATCTTGGGTATCCCCGAGCTTTCCGCAGAGTTGCCGTATGAAGAAACGGTCATAAAATCGAGCTCGACGGGCGTATTCATTGCGCGCACCAAATCGCAGAAGAAAAACACGCTGCCCTTTAAAACGCTTACCGCAAGGGGCGGCGTTTTTGCGTCCTTAAATTTTTCGTCAAGCCAAGCCGCCGCTTCTTTGACCTTTTCGGCAATTTGCTTTTCGCTTAATACCAGGCTTTCCAAATCCCCGTTCATAGCCCCTCCACTTATCCGCGGATTATTTTTTGACCGCCTTGCCGCCCGTCAGGACAATCATTTTGACCGCCTGCAGCGAGAAGCTGTCCGCCTCCACGGTCAGCTTTTTATCCAGAGTACCGCGCGCAAGCACCTTTAAATAGGTGACCTTGCCGCCGAAGCCTTTCACGCGCTTTTTGATTTCGGCAAGCGTTACCGTTTCGCCGTCCCCGAAATTTTGCGAAAGCGTGTCAATGTTGATAATACCCGTCTTTGTTCTGTCCGAAACGCCGCCCGACTTTACAACCAGCTGTTCGGCAACCTCGTCCTTTATGAGGCTGTCCGCCTCCTGCACGGTTACGCTCTTGCGTACGTCGGCAGGCTTGAACATGGTTCCGCTCTGCGCCTCCTCGTCGGTCAGCACTTTTATAAGCTTGCGCTCTATAAGCGCCTCGGTCGTCTCGTAAGGATATTGCGCCGCGTAATCGGTATTTTCCGCAATCAGCCCCGCGGAAAGCGAATTTTCGCGCATCAGGTTGTCTATAAGCTCCTTTGCGTACTTTAAACGCCTGTCGTTTTTAATGCGGTACAGGCAGGGCGTTTCGGCGTATGACTTGGTGTGCGCAAGGCTGTCCACGTGGTACTTCGTGCCGTCGTAAGCCGCGGGGTCCAGCGCGAGGGCAAGCGACAAGGTCTTGCCGCGCAGCCTGAGCTTGGCAAGCGTCTTTCTGCCCGAGCGGAAGGTTTCCCACTTCCAGCTAATGCGGTTCTTTACGCCCTTATAGGACAACAGACAGTTTTTCAGTTCGGAATAGTAACGCTTGGCTTCGCCTCCGCTCTGGATAAGCTTTGCTTCGAAGCTCTTGCTGTACTTGATTACGATATAGCGCGTTTTGCCGTCCACTTCTATCATTCTGATTTCCCTCTCGTCTTCGCTTTCGTCGTCGGCGTCGTCCGCCTCTTCAACGGTGATAACCGCCGCAGGCTCCTCCGCCTTTTTTTCATTTACAACGGGCGCCTGATTTTGCTCCGCGTCCCCGTTTTCAGCCGTCTGCCCGTCGGCGGACTCGCTCTTTCTGATGCGCGCCGCCAGGAAAATAATAAGTCCGACAATCACCGCCAGCGCGACGAGAATTGCCGAAATAATGATAACGTATTCTTTCATTTTAACCCTTCCGCCTTAACTTAATTTCGCTTATATTATATCACGCGTTTATTGCCATTTCAAGATGCAATTCATACTTTCACGTGTAATTATAGGGAGGATTTCCGCGAAAACAGTTGCTTATGTGATGAGTTTGTGATAAAATTCGGAATTGTTAAATTATTGTAAATACGAGGGGTTTGATTTATGTACAAAAACAATCTGATAGTGCAGATGATTTACAGAATAATTATGTGCTGCGTTTCCGCATTGGGCGTGGTGCTTACCTTCGGCTTTTTCTACGTGGGAAAGCCCGGTGATATGACCTGGGAATTTTTAAAGTACTACACCAACATAAGCAACTACTTCGTGTTCGCGGTGTCGGTGATAGTGCTTGCCGATAACGTAAAGCGCGTTATGGCAGGCGAAAAAGAAGGCTATAACCGCAAGATACGCACCTTCAAATTCATGACGACGGTTATGATTCTTGTGACCTTTTTGGTTTACAACACCCTGCTCGGCAACCCCTTCCATCTGGACTACTGGCGCAAGATTGCCAGCCATTGCCTGCACATATTCGCGCCGCTGATGTTCATACTCGATTACTTCCTGTTCGAAGAAAAGAAGTGCATTTCGGTTTACGCGCCGCTTTTCAGCGTTATAATTCCCCTCGTCTACGTCGCCTACGTATTTATTCTGGGCGCGGCAATCAAGGATTTCGAATACCCCTACTTCTTCCTTGACGTAAACAAAATCGGTTACGGCGGAGTCATGATTTGGGTGGTTGCGCTGCTTGCCGTGTTTACGGGGCTCGGCTATCTTTTGTGGCTGTACAACAGAACCGAAAAGGTAAACGGCAAACTGAAAGTCGACCTTAAAAATATAAAATGGCTGAAAATGCCCGAACCGTCCCCCGCAGCTCCGGCAGCCGAAATTTCGGCAACGGACGAAACGGACGACGGTCAGGCGGAATAAAACTTTATAAATTATTTTTTCTTTTCCTTGCGGCGCTTATCGTTTATGATTTCAAGCGCCGCTTCGTCTATTAAAGATATCCCCTCTTCCTTTGCAATCTGCACCATTTGTGTGAGCGCGGCTTTTAAGAATATGCGCGGTATCTTGGTCAGCTTTGCGCACGCGCCTTCGGTAAACTTAACCTCTGGGTCTATGCGCGACGCGGCGTATATTACCGACTTGACGTCGCCCTCCTTCGCCTGAATTTTTTCGGGCACGGGCTTGACGAATTTGGAATACCAGAAATTGGTGCTGTCGCGGTAACCGTAATCTACGGGCACGCGCGGAAAGCCCTTTGCGCTTACGCCGTTTATTATGGTATCGTAATACTTGGGCTTCATTAAAATCTTGTCTATTCTAAGAATAAAATGCGCGCCGAACTTGCTGGTTATTCCGTTGAAATTTCTGTAAGGCGGCTCGTACCCTTCCAGGTTGCCCGCCTTGTCTTTAAACGCTTCCTCCAGCGAATCGTCCCACGTGCACTCGAACACCTGAAACGCCTCCTTCAAAATTTTCGGTCTGTCCGCGCCCAGAGTGCTGTCTTTCAAATTGAAAATACAGTTCTTCATCTTTTCTTCGGTAGTATCCCCTGGGAAACCGAGCCGAACCGCTTCCTTGAAATACTTCCTTTCGTCGGTTATAAAGTTAAGCGACACTTTTTTTGTGCGCAATAAATTCTGCGCCGTATTGGAGCTGTTGCGGCACTCTAGAATCATTGCGTAGTAATCCTTGCCTGCTATATAGTAGGGAAAGCAAAGCGAATACGCGCCGAGGTTGGTCTGACCGTTTTCCGACACGGTGCCCACCAATATCGTGGGCATGGGGAAAAACGCCGACGTCTGGTAAAAATTGTCAACTATACGTAAGTCCTTGAAATCTTCCATAAAAATTCCTCCTCTTATATTATAGTGCGCACGCGCCCGTATGTCAACGGTAAGCGCAAAACCGCCCCTTTTGAGGGGGCTCCCACCCTTAAAAAAATTGACTTTACACGGCGGAATATTGTATAATTTTTTTGAAATAAACAGAGGAGATTTTTCAATGGCAGAAAAAGATTCCAAGCCGAAAACGACTTCGAAAACCACGACGACAACCAAGCCTGCGGCTGCGGCAAAGACCGCTTCCGCAAAGCCCGCGGCAAAGCCTGCAACGGCTAAAGCGGCA
>CAMWWA010000038.1 GCA_947177825.1 uncultured Clostridia bacterium | reverse complement strand
GAAATGGGAATGGTGCACCGCCATGAAAAGAGCGGTCAGCTTCACGGACTTTTCCGCGTGCGCTGCTTTACGCAGGACGACGCGCACATCTTTATGCTTCCCGAGCAGATAACCGACGAAATCAAGGGCGTCGTAAGGCTGACCGATAAAATCTATAAGCAATTCGGCTTTAAATACAAGGTTGAGCTTTCCACCCGTCCCGAGGACAGTATGGGAAGCGCCGAAGACTGGGAGCTTGCAACCTCCGCGCTTAAAAAGGCGCTGGACGAAATGAATATCGATTACGAAATAAACGAGGGCGACGGCGCGTTCTACGGTCCCAAAATCGATTTCCATCTGCAGGACAGCATAGGCAGAACGTGGCAGTGCGGCACCATTCAGCTCGATTTCCAAATGCCTCAGCGTTTCGAACTCGAATACGTGGGCGAGGACGGCAAGAAGCACCGCCCCATAATGATTCACCGTGCGATTTTCGGCTCCATCGAAAGATTTATCGGTATCTTAATAGAGCATTTTGCGGGTAAATTCCCCGTTTGGCTTGCTCCCAAGCAGGTAAAGATATTGCCCATAACAGACAGAACGGCAAATTATGCTAACGAGGTTTGCAAAAAGCTTGCCGCGCTCGGCGTTCGTGCGGAAGTCGATTTGAGAAGCGAAAAAATCGGTTATAAAATCCGCGAAGCCAAGATGGAGAAGGTGCCTTATGTGCTTGTAGTCGGCGATAAGGAAGCGGAAGAGGGCACCGTAAACGTCAACAAGCGCGGAATCGAGGAAAAGTATACGGTTTCGCTTGACGATTTTGCAAAGACAATCGTGGACGAAATCGAGCAAAAGATAAATTTTTAAGCTGAAAATCGTTTGACAAAGAGCGATATTAAGTGTATTATTGAGAAGTAAGCAAAGGTTAACCCCTTTCGCCTTGTAAATTGTTTGCAACGGCTAATAATGTTTTTGCGGTCAGGTTGCCGCTCGTTACGACATTAAACGGGTTACTTTTGCGTAACCCGTTTTTATAATTTAAGAGAGGTATACGGTTATAAAAGAGTTATATCAGATTAACGAAGCAATCAGAGATAAGGAAGTAAGAGTAATCGGCACCGACGGCGCAATGATAGGCGTTATGTCGGCACAGCAGGCGCAACACCTTGCTGACGAAGCCGATTTGGACCTTGTTAAAATTTCTCCTACGGCTGTTCCGCCCGTATGCAAGATTATGGATTATTCCAAATTCAAGTACGAGCAGTCCAAAAAGGACAAGGAAAACCGCAAAAACCAGACTCAGGTGGAGATTAAGGAAATCCGCTTATCGATGACTATCGACGTTGGCGATATTGCCGTTAAGACCAAGCAGTGCCTCAAATTCCTTGACGCGGGCAATAAAGTAAAAGTTTCCATAAGAATGAAGGGCAGAGAGAATTCACGCGCCTATCAGGGCGTTAAGGTTATGGAAGACTTTTTCGCAGGGCTGGACGGTAAAGCCGTGCAGGATAAAAAACCTACGACTGAGGGCAGAAACATTACCATGATGCTTTCTCCCGTAAAAGCGTAAAACTATTAAATCAAGAAAAATTTTCATCGGAGGATATAAATATGCCTAAACAGAAATCACATAGCGGCTCTAAAAAGCGTTTCTGGCTGACTGCAAGCGGTAAGGTTCAGAGACCTCACAGCGGCAAGAACCACAAGGCTGAAACCAAGAACAGAAAGAGAAAGAGAAATTTGCGTCAGAATACGCTTGTTTCTACCACACAGGAATCGACCGTAAAGTCAATGATTCCCTATAAGGCATAACGGAGGTAACGGAAAATGCGTATTAAGAGATCGGTTAACGCGTTAAAGAAGCGCAGAAAGATTTTACGCCTTGCAAAAGGATATTTCGGAAACAAGTCCAAGAATTACAGAATCGCCCGTGAAGCGGTTATGAAGTCTTTGAACTATGCTTATATCGGCAGAAGACTTAGAAAGCGCGATATGCGTTCGCTTTGGATTGCGCGTATCAACGCTGCCGCAAGAATTAACGGACTTTCCTATTCTAAGTTCATGCACGGACTTAAAGTTGCAGGCATCAACCTCAACAGAAAGGTGCTGGCGGAGCTTGCCGTAAACGACGCAACCGCTTTTGCGGCGCTTGCTGAAAAGGCTAAGGCTGCGGTTTAATCTATTTTCGAGTTTATCTGGGTAGCGAAATTTTTGCTACCCTAAACCTTTATTATAAGCTGAAACTGCAATATGATTATTTCGTCTAAAGCTAACCCGATAATAAAAAAGATATCGTCGCTTAGCAATAAAAAGTACCGAAGAGAGTACGGCGAGTTTATTGTTGAAAGCGTAAAGGCGGTGGATGAATGTCTGTCGTCGGGTATGAGCGTGTCGCAAATAGTCTGTACGCCTGAATTTGCCGAAAAGTATCTGGGCGCAATAATAGTTACGGAAGAGCTGTTTGCCCGAATATCGACAGAAAAGGCGCCGCAGGGCGTGCTTGCCGTTGTAAAAACGCCTGAAAGACCGCTAAGTAAGCCGCGCGGAAACTGCCTGCTTTTGGACAGGTTGCAGGACCCGGGCAATTTAGGTACGATAATCAGAACGGCAAATGCCGCCGGTTACGAGGACATTTATCTTATCGATTGTGCGGACGCATATTCGCCCAAAGCAATAAGGGCAAGTATGGGCGGCGTGTTTTACGTCAACGTTTACGAGGGCGGTTACGACGAGGTGTTTGAAGCGCTTAAAGGCGTGCCGCTAATCTGTGCGGACATGGCTGGCGAGGACGTATTTGCTTTTCCTGCTCCGTCGCAGTTCTGCCTTTGTATAGGTAACGAAGGAAACGGAGTGAGCGGCACGGTTTCGGCAAAATCTGATTACACGGTAAGAATACCTATGCGCGACATTTGCGAGAGTCTGAACGCCGCCGTTTCCGCGGCAATCGCAATGTACGTTTTAAAGAACAATCAAAAAGGAGTATAAAATATGTCAGGACATTCCAAATGGCACAATATACAGGCTAAAAAGGGTAAGACGGACGCCGCGCGCGGAGCCATCTTCACCAAGCTCGGCAGAGAGCTTGCCGTTGCCGCAAAGAGCAACCCTAACCCCGATACCAACAGTAAACTTGCGGACGTTATAGCTAAGGCTAAAGCCGCAAATATGCCCAACGACAATATTAAAAGGTCTATTGCCAAAGCGGCGGGCGAACTCAGCGGCAAGGACTATAAGGAACTTACCTACGAAGGTTACGGTGTAGCAGGTTCGGCGGTAATTATAACCACGCTTACTGACAACGTAAACAGGACGAGCGGCGACATCAGCTCTACAATGTCCAAATGCGGCGGTCAGATGGGAAAGCCCGGTTGCGTAAGCTACCAGTTCGATAACAAAGGTTTAATCGTTATTGAAAAGACAGTAAAGCTGGATGAAGACACTATGATGGAATACTGTCTGGAGGCCGGTGCCGAAGACTATACCGCGGACGAAGACGTTTACGAAGTATATACGACTCCCGAAGATTTTTCGGCGGTGCGTAAGTATTTCGAAGATAAGGGCGTAAACTTCCTGGAAGCCGAAATTAAGATGATTCCCCAGACTTATATAACGCTTCCCGACGATAAGCTTGTAACCTTCCGCAAGATGCTTGATAAGCTTGAAGAGCTTGATGACGTGCAGAACGTTTATCACAACGTAGAGCTGCCCGAAGAAGACGAAGAATAATTTTATTTAAGAAACCCGCCATAAACGGCGGGTTATTTTTTATCAGGTATTGAAATATCCGAATTTTTAGTGTAATATCATATTGGGAGGAATTGAAATGAAAAAGCTTCTTATTGCGGTAGGTGTTGGCGTTTTAATGTGCGCGGCGGCTTTTGCCGGGTGCGTAAATAAACCGCCTCATACCGAGCACGATTATAATTATGAGTATATTGGCGCGAGCGGTCATAAAGTAACGTGTAACTGTTGCGATTTGGACGAAACAAATCCGCATAATTACACTTATGAGTACGTTGACGGAGATACTCATAAAAGAACGTGTGTTGACTGCAACTTCAGCGATACGGTGGCGCACGGTTACGTATACGAGTATCTTGACGGAAAGAGCCATAAAGTAACGTGCAGCAGCTGTAATTTGGACGTAACGGCGGTGCACGATTTCAGTTATGAGTATGTTGATGAAAGCGGTCATAAAAAAACGTGCGCTATCTGTAATAATGCTGAAACCGTAGCGCACGACTATAAGTATGAATATATCGATAAAAATACTCATAAAAGGTCGTGCGGCATATGCAACGTAATCGAAACCATGAGTCACGATTATGAATACGAGAAAATTGACGAGAGTAACCACAAAACGACGTGCTCTCACTGTGTGGAATTGAATGAAACGGATGAGCACGAGTATTTTAACGAAACCGATCTTATCTGTGATCCGTGCGAGTACAAAAGAGATTGGTATAAGCTTATGACAGCTGATGCCAAAGAAAGTATTTCTGCGGACGGCTACGTGAATGACAACATAGGCGACTTTTCGCAGTACGTCGGCACTTCCGCATACCGCACGGTAACAACTGCAGACGAGTTTATACAGGCAATAATGGACGCGAGATGGAAGTATTCCAGTGCGTGGAACGCTGATACTTTGAAAGTTGAACAGGCATTGACAGCGGAAGGTTCTGTTCACGTCATAGAAATTGCAAACGACTTGGACTTAGGATTTAATCATATCAGTGAAAATTATAGAGCAAAAACGATAAAAGACTCTCATTCTTACGTCGAAAGTTATTGCCGTGGCAAACAGTCGAATATTGATAAGTTTTCAATGTCTGAAATGTATACGGAGCACGGAATTTCTAAAATCAAAATTGAAAATACCAATAATTTGCTTGTTTATTCAAAAAACGGCGCAAGATTGACGCATGCGGGCTTTAGTATTTTAAGTTGCGACAACGTTGTTTTCAGAAATCTTGAGATGGATGAAATGTGGCAATGGGAAGATGCGGCGAGTTCGACGACGGGTAATGTCGGTGACTACGACGCTTTCGGCTGGGCTTATTTTAAAGTTGCCCACAGTGGTTACGTATGGATAGACCACTGCACGTTCGGAAAGTCGTACGACGGTCAGATCGACTATTCAAACCCCGTATACAATACTGCGGGCACGGCATTCCGCGCACCTTATGGAGCTAATGGTGAAAATGGTCTGCATATAAGCTGGTGTGCGTTTAATGCCGGAAGTGACGATAAAGACGGCTATCTTTACAAAATGATGGCAAAGATTGAGGAAGAATATCAGGCAGGCAAACAAAATTATCTGTATTATAACGCTTTGAGAAAAGGCGGAATAAGCTTTGAAGATATTTTATACGGGCTGGCTATTCCGCAGAAGAAGGGCTTTTTGTGCGGCGATAGCGGAAACGGCAAAGAGGACTACGATTACAATCTTTCGTTGCAGATTTCGTTTGCAAACTGCTTATTTAAGAATATAGAAGACAGATTGCCCAAGCTTCGCGGCGGCAACGCATATATGTATAACTGTGTGGTCGACAGCACGGAGTATATGACGTATCGTACGAAATTGAGAGCTGCTGGTGCGGCGTCAAGAGTAACATCTGTAAACGGCGGTTGGAAATGTGCTCTCGTTTCGCAGGGAATAGTGTGCGGTAACGGCGGAAGCTTTAAAGCAGAGAACTGCATTTTTAAAGGAATTGAAACTCTGTTAAAGAATAACGATAGCGGCGGAACGACTGAAGGAGATAAGGTACGTCCTGTAGACGCTGGCTACCAGTTAGTTAATTGCAGTTATCAAAAGACGGCTGAATCAACTCCGACCACGACTGGTTTTACTAACAGCAGTTCATCAACTTTGAAAGCCGAGAATTTCAGGTGGCATACCGAGACGGGTGAAGCACCGTTTGAGGTTGAGGAACTTGAGCTTAGTGAGCTTGAAAGCATATTAAATCACCCTTGGTATGGTGCGGGAGTAAACGACATTATGCAGGAAAAATTACTGAAAAGCAACTATTGCGAATAAAACGGCAATTATTGCTCAATATAATGTTACAAGCGGTAACGCTTTATTATATAGCCGATTTCGGGTTGGCGTTACCGTGAGTAATGGTTTTCGTTAATTTGTTTCGGCAAGGGGGATATTCTTATGTTTAAGAATATCCCTCTTATGAATTTTTTGAATAAAATATAAATAGAATACTGTATGGCAAGAAGGAAAAAGCTGTACTTAATTATTTTGCTTGCAATTACGGTTGCCTTATTTATATCCGTGCCCGTTATGGCGGTTGTGCGGAACAGGAAAGCCGTAGCGGAAAACGACGGGCAGATGCAACGTATTACGGTGTGGCAGATAGACGGTTTTGAGGGCGGCAAAGGTTCGCGCAGCCAATATCTTCAGCAGACCGCCGATAAATGTTTCGAAGACGAAAAAATTTACGTCAGTGTGACCTCGCTTTCGGCAGATGCGGCAAGAGCAAACTCCGAACGGGGCGAGCGTCCCGATATAATTTCGTACCCGGCAGGTTTTTACGGGTTTGAAAATTATATAAACAAAAAAGATTTCGTGTACAAAACCTGGTGCCGCGGCGCTTATTGCTTGCTGTCATTAGACGAAAATTCCGATTTTTCTGCCGCAAATGCACAAAATACCGTTGCTAATGCCGGAAAAGACAACTTGACGGAAGTTGCTATCGTGCTGAACGGGCTAAACGGTGCCACGGCCGAGGAGTCAACAAACGCCTATTTAAAACTCATTAACGGTAAGTACAAATATCTTTTCGGTACGCAGAGGGATATTTTCAGGTTAAAAGTGAGAAACGTGCCGTTCAAGGTGCAACCGCTTACTGAATTTAACGATTTGTATCAGAATATATCCATTCTTACGGTAAATAACGAAAAATATGCGTACTGCAGTAAATTTGTTGATTATCTGCTTACCAGTAACGAGGCTGGTTCGCTTGGATTGTTTTATGGTGACTGTGAGCTTTGCGCTGAGGAATTGAAGCCGTTGCAAAGCTTGGAGTTTAACTACGTTTTAAATTATCCTTGCGGCGCAGATTATATAAACGAGCTCAAAAACGCGGCAAAAAGCGGCGATGCAAATAAAATAAAAACATTATTAAAGTGATTGATTAAAGTTGCGAAAAATGTTAATATATAAGAGTGGATTAGAAAATGCCGTTAATTCTGCAAACATAAAACAGGTTGCTCCGTTTACTTTCGCAAAAAACACCACGTACGGGCTTGGCGGTAATGCGTTAAAAGCTTATTATCCTAGGACACCGTGGCAGGCAAAACAAGTTTATGATAATCTAAAGAGTTGCGGAACGCGTTTCGAAATTGTCGGCTGCGGTTCAAATCTGCTTGTTTCCGACAGTGGAATGGAAGGAGAGGTTATTTCTACGCGTGACTTGCGTGGGATTATCAGGCTATCGGCGGATAAGCTCTTATGCCTTGCGGGTACAAGAATTTCGGAGCTGCTTGCATATTGCAAAAATCACAGTCTTGGCGGACTTGAATATCTGTACGGAATACCTGCTACGGTCGGCGGCGCTGCTTATATGAATGCAGGGGTTAGCGGATTTGCTATCGGTGATAATATAGTTGACGTTTGTGTTTACGACGGTAAAATAGCCCATTTTAGTCACGAAATGTGCAAATTTGGATATAGGCGCAGTACTATGCGTGACATAAACGCGTTAATTTTATCAATAATAGTTAAAGTTGACGAGTGCTCTTTACAAGATATTGACGACCGTATATCTTACTTTAAAAACAGAAGAAGCCATTTGCCTAAGGGTAAAAGTTGCGGCTGCGTATTCAAAAATCCCGAAGGTTATTGCGCCGGAAAACTGATTGATTTCGCAGGGCTTAAAGGGTATAAAGTCGGAGGTGCGCGCGTCAGCGATATTCATGCGGATTTTATTCTGAACGAAGGTGCAACCGCAAACGATGTTAAAACTCTTATCAATCTTGTTAAATCACGTGTTTTCGAAAAATTCGGGATTGTATTGGAAGAGGAAGTCGTGTACATAGGAGAATTTAATGATTTTAACAGCTGATTATCATACCCATACGCCCTATTCGCACGGCAAAAACACGGTGCTGGAAAATGCAACGGCGGCAAAAAAACTAGGACTTAAAGAGATTGCGATAACCGACCATGGTTTTAATCACTTGCTCTTCGGGCTTAAACGTAAAAAGCTGAGCGATTTGCGCGCTGAAATTAGGGAAGCCGAAAAGCTTACCGGCGTAAAGGTTCTGATGGGAATGGAAAGCAATCTTACTTCCCTGAACGGCGATACCGATATGCGGCAGGAAGATTTGGACAAGTTCGATATTTATTTGTTCGGTGTGCACGAAGTCCTGAAATATAAGCATTTTTCGGATTTCTATAATATTATGCTTTGCAATTACACCGCGTACAAGCTTGGCAAAAAGCCTTCGCAAAAGGTCATCGACAATACAACCAAGGCTTACATTAACGCCGTTAAGAATAATCCTGTGGATATTCTTACCCACATTAATTATAAGTGCTGCTGCGATTTAAAAGAGGTCGCAAAAGTTTGCGCCGATTACGGAACATATATTGAAATTAACACCAAAAAACGCCACGTTTCGCCCGAGGAGGTCGATTTAATGGCGTCGACGGGCGTTCGGTTCGTCATAGATTCCGACGCTCATTCGGCGGACAGGGTAGGCGATACGAAAATAGCCGAACAGCTTTTAAAAGAATGCAATTTCCCGTTGGAGCAAATTGACAATATCGACGGCAGACTTCCCAAGTTCCGCTTTGCGGAATACAAAAAATCACATTCGTAAAATAATTTATGAGTACTTTTACCGAAGAACTTAAAAATGAAATAATTCAGACGAATATTGAAAACGAATGTTGCAAAATTGCGTTTTTGTCTGCGTTTATCAGGACGAGCGGAAGTATTGTTTCGTCAGACGGAAATCTCGGTTTTGAAATTATTACGGAAAACGAGCGTACCGCCGAATTTATAACCGAAACTTTTGAAACGGTTTTTCATACGCCATTGACCGTGTCGGACGCGAGAGTGGACGTTTTGAGAGGCAGGGACAAGCTTAAATTTGCCTGCATGGGAGAAGCCGCTCCCGGAATTCTTGCCAGACTGGGAATTATAAAAATTCATGACGACGGAATTTCGCTTGTTTTCGGTATCGACGAGAAAATAGTTGAAAGCGAGTGTTGCCAGGCGGCGTATATAAAGGGCGCCTTTCAGGGTGGCGGAAGCTGCACCTTACCCGAGGACCAGACTTATAGTCGTACGGGCTATCAGTTCGAAG
>CAMWWA010000037.1 GCA_947177825.1 uncultured Clostridia bacterium | reverse complement strand
TATCTGCCCATAGAAAACTAATCCTTTGTAACTACGTTGCCGCGCCCCTTGTAAATGCTGTCCGCCGCAATTACGCCGCGCACCGACGAGAGCGGATAGACGCTGGAACGCCTGCCTATTACCGTGCCCGGATTGAGCACGCTGTTGCAGCCGACCTCGACGAAATCGCCGAGCATCGCGCCCACCTTTTTTAAGCCTGTTTCAATTTCAACCTGACCGTGAATTACGACGTTGGTCTTATCCGACTTGACGTTGGAAGTAATGGAGCCTGCGCCCATATGCGCCTTGTAGCCTAAAATGCTGTCGCCGACGTAGTTGTAGTGCGGCACCTGCACGCCGTCGAATAAAATAACGTTTTTGAGTTCCGTGGAGTTGCCCACCACGCAGCCGCTGCCGACTAGGGCGCTTCCCCTGATATAGGCGCAGTGCCTTACCTCGGTATCGGCGCCGATTATGGCAGGCGCGCCGATATACGCCGTGGGCGCTATCTTCGCGCTCTTATGAATCCAGACGTTTGGAGCCGCTTGGATATAATCCCCGTCCAGTTTTTCACCGAGGGAAACTATCATGGCGCTTATACCCTTTAAAGCTTCCCACGGATATGAAAAGCCCTTGAGATATTCCTCCGCAACAGTATGTGACAAATCGTACAAATCAATTATCTTTATCAAAATTCCACCCGCGTCCGCGCGTGCCGCACGGGCGCATTTATCTATTATATAAAGTCGGTTTTATATATTATACTATCAATAATTTTTCAATGCAAGTATTTTCGACAATTTCCGACAGGGCGCAATATCGCGGGCAATTTGCCGGTTTTTTGCAATTGCCCCCTTAGTATGCCCCGTTTACCGTCCTTTTATCGTAAAAGCGGACAAATACCTTTCAAAAAAAATTTTTCACAAAACTTTAACAAAATAAGCTAAAGCGCCGAACGCAAGCCGTCCGGCGCTTTGATTTAACCTAACGATATTCTGTCCGACACGCTGCGGATAAACATACCGCTGCTTGTGCCCTCGTCGATACACGAGCTGATAAACGCCGTGTATTTTTCGGTCACCTTTAAAGGTCTTATCTGTGAAATTACCGCGTTGATAAGCTCGTCCCTGTAAAGGCTGACGTTTTCCAGAAGTATAGCTTTGACAAGCGCTATAACGTCATACGGCGAGAAGTCAGTTTCGGTCTGGCGGACGGGCGTACCTTCCTCCACGCGGTACCTTTCGAACGCAACCGCCTTGTCGGTCTTGTAGTAGTGGGTTGCACCGAGAAGAGTCGCCGACTTGAACGAGCACGCGGGTATGAGCGAAACAACTTTGCCCTCAAGTCTGCTGCCGTATTTCTGTATGCCGTACTGGGCGAGTACGCGCTTTATAAGGAACTGTTCGGAAATAGGCTCCTCCGCCGTTACCACCGCCTTTATGGTCTTGATAAGCTCGGCGTCCATACTGCCGCTCAAAAGAGCGTTGGAGTCCGCCGCGGTGGCAGTAGTTTTGGCAAGCTTATATACGCGCTTGTAGTTGCCTGATATATTATTTTCCTTGGAGGTGAGTCTGTCCAGATAGTCCTTAATCTTCTTAATCTCCCTCTTGGGATTGTTGAAGAAGTTGACAGAATACAGGCGGATAACGTTCCAGTTGTTGCGCTTTAAGGTGTTGACCTGCATTACGAACTTATCCTTGATGGAGAAGTTCTTGTTGCCGTCGCACAGTACCGCCAGAATGAAGTTGCGCTTGTTCTTGGGGTCGAGTACGCCGACGTCGATTTTGAAGTCCGAAACGCCGACGTCGCAGCGGCAGTCGTAACCGTAGGAGGAAAGCTCCTTGGCAACGTACTTACCTATACCCGTCTTATTTATAATAACCTCGTCGCTGGGCGCGGCTATGCCCGTCCTGCCCTTTTCGGAAAATTCAAGGAAGGCTTTAAGACCTGCAACGCCCCTTGAAGTCGTGCGCGAAAGGTCTATCATGGAATAGCGCATAGATGAGAAAACTATCATTTCCTCCCTTGCCCTGGACACCGCGACGTTGAGGCGGCGCCAGCCGCCGAACTGGTTTAAAGGACCGAAGTTCAAGGATATTTTGCCCAGCGTATCGGGACCGTAGCACACCGAGAAAAGAATAATATCCCTTTCGTCGCCCTGCACGTTTTCAAGGTTCTTGACAAACAGCGGCTCCTCCCTGTCGTAGGCGTAATCTTCAAGCCCCTTGTCCGCAATCGCCTTGTTGAGCATCTTTTCGATATACACCTGCTGGGGCGTGGAGAAGGTTACGACGCCTATCGAAGAGCGGCGCGCCGAGGGGTCGGAAAGGCGTTTGATAACCTCCTTGACGAGCGCTTCCGCCTCCTCCTTGTTGCACTTGGTGCCGCCGCGCTGGTACACGCCGTTTTCCACGTAGCGGAACTTGACTTTACTGTCGAGCGCGTCGGGCGACGGGAAGGTGCACAGCTTGGAGGAATAGTACATTATGTTGGAGAAAGCGATAAGGCTTTCGTGCTTGGAACGGTAGTGCCACGTCAAATGCTTTTCGGGTATACCGAGGGCAAGACAGTCGTCCAGCACGCTTTCCAAATCGTCCGTTTCGGGGTTGTCCTCGTCCGCGCCCACCGACATAAAGAAGGACGTGGGCGGCATCTGCTTGGGGTCGCCTACGACTATTGCGCTCTTCGCCCTTGCAAGCGAGGGCACCGCCTCGCACGTGGGAAGCTGGGAAGCCTCGTCGAAGATTACTATATCGAACAGATCGAGCGACGCGGGCAGATACTGCGAGACCGTGAACGGGCTCATCAGCATACAGGGCGCCACCACCTTTAAAAGTTCGGGTATTTCGCCGAGCAACGTGCGCAGGTTGAGTCCGCGCGGATTGCCCTTGGTCTGACGGCGGAAGGACATGAGCTCGAGCGCGAGCGCGCCCTCCGTTTCCTCGCCCGGCAGACGGGATATAAGGTCGTGGCGGATTTTGTCGCGCGTGAGCTTTGTGAACTCTTCCAGAATCTGCGAGAAGTTGCTTGCCGTTTCGTCCAGCACGGTTGCCGACAAGCCCGAAAGTCTGGGGTCGGCGGGAATGTTCTTCTGAACGAAATTTCTGTAAACGTTTTTGCGGAACGCAGAAAGAATTTTTTCGCCGCTTATCTGTCCGTTTTCAAGCGCGTCGGTTATGAACGTAAGCCCGTTATCGTTGAGCTTTTTGGCAGTCGCCTTGTACATTGCCCACGCGGGAAGCATATCGATATTGTCGATAAGCGCCGTGCACTTTGCATAGTAATAGTCGTATATATCCTCGTCCGAAATGAGCTGCTGGTTCGCCTCCACCGTTTCGGAGAAGTAATCGCAGCTCTGCGTGAACGACTTTGCGGCGCCCAGCAAGCCGGCAAACAGCGGCTTTAAATGACCGTCCGAAGCCTTTGCGCAGACCGAGTTGAACGCGTCGGCGTTGTAGTCCATAAACACTCCGCCGCACAGCTCGTGGAAGTTATACAGCGGCGCAAGGAAATCGTCCCTCTTCTTGTCGTTGATGCCGCCCGTAATTCCCACGAAGTTGGAAGCGAGCTTGGTATAGGAAAGTATCTTGCGCCTGTCCTGTTCTATTTCCAGCGCCGCCTTTACCCATTCCAGCTCCTCGCCCTCCTTCAAAGGCGTCTTGGCAAGATGGTTTATGCGCTTGACGATAACCGTGAGCGGACGGGAAGCCAGGTAGTCGCCCTTGCAGTTTTCTATCTCCCCGTCGATGACGTTGGCAAACTTGGAAACGTCGGCAAGCGCCTTGAATTTGTTCAGCCAGTTTTTAACGCCTGCGTCGTATCTGAGGTTGGCGTTGTAGAAAGTGTAGAACTCCCTTTCGTCGCAGGTAAAGAAAACGTTCAAATCGCCGCCCGAAAGCTTCTTTACAATCTGCACGAGGTTGTTGAGCTTTTTGGAGGTGAACGTGCTTATCTTCTGGTTGAAGGTGTTCAAGAACAGCGCGAGGTAATTTTTGAGATGCTGCAGCTCGGCAACGACAACCTCCGCCGAATACAGCACGGAGCGCTTGACCTTTTCGTCGCACTCGGTGACGTTTACGTTTGCAAACGGCGAACGGTATACGCCGCCGCACTCCCTTGCCGCCGCCTGCGCGGTCAGAAGCATATTTTCGTACTCGGCAAGCTTCTTTGCCGTAAGGTTGTCGTAGAACGTGCTTTCTATATTGACCAGCTCGGGAGCCGCCGCGTTCTGCAGATAGTTGACTATTCCGTCGTAGACCGAAACGCCCAGACCGCGCTTTTTGTGCAGTGCGTAAAGCGGCTGGTGAAGCGTGTCGCGGTATTCGCCGATAGCCTCGCCGTCGGCGATAAATTTGCTTTCGTCGTACTCCGATTTGAGCGAGAGCGTGTTTTCAATCGAGCGCACTATCTCGCCCTTATCCACCGTCTTGCCGCTGTGCAGTTCCAGGCAGAATTCGCCTATGCCTATATCGTTTAAACGCTTTTTAACGACTTGCAGAGCCGCCTGTTTTTCGGCTACGAAAAGCACGCGTTTGCCGCCGTCGAGCGCGTTGGCTATTATGTTGGTTATGGTCTGGCTCTTGCCCGTTCCGGGAGGGCCGTGCAGAACGAAGGTCGTGCCCTTGCCCGACTCCGCAACCGCCGCATACTGCGAGCTGTCGCACGAAAGCGGAGTCAAAACCTCGGTAGGTTTGGCGTCGTCCTCGTTGGCGCCGCTCAATTTGTTGTCCGTAAATTTATTGGTGTTTTCAAGCAGTCCGGCAATCATGGGATTCTGCTTGTAAAGGCTCATATTGTCCCTGACGTCGCGCCACATTGCGTAGCCTGCAAAGGTGAACTGGGCAAGGTAAACGTCCTCGTAAACCAGCCAGCCCTTCATATTAGCCGTCTTTGCGCGGAACACCGCAAGCATTTCCACGGGGGTGAGTTTTTCGTCCTCTATGCCCCTTATGTCCACGCCGAATTCCTGCTTTAAAAATTCGAGCAGCGTAGTGTTTACTGCGTAGTCGTCGCCCAGCTCCATAGCAACGCCCTGCGACTTGGTCTTTTTAAGATTGACGGGCTGCAGCACTATGGGGGCGTACATATAATCCTTGTCGGCGGGGTGCTTCCATTTCAGGAAACCGAACGCAAGATATATGGTGTTTGCGCCCACCTCCTCGCGCGAGGATTTGCCCTTTCTTATAAGTGTCTGCACCGCCTCCTGCAAGCCGCTTTCGCCCGAATAGGAGCGCACTATCTGCGAGTTAAGCTCTATGGAAACGAGCTCCGAAAGCGTTTTGACTTTGCTGCCCGTACCGAAATACAAAGCGTCGTCAAGCTTGCTTTGGTTGGCAAGCAGGGTAAGCGTACTCCTGCCCTCTATCTTGTTGAAAAAGGTCTTTAAGTCGGGAAGCAGCAGGTGCACGCAATCGCGCGTATAGCGGAAGTTTAAAAGGTTGTTTTTAAGCGATAAGTCTAAAAGCCTTCTTTCCCAGTTTCTGTTTTTGGAGGCCTTGCGTTTTAACGACAGGCTGTCCGCGTCGATAAGCTTTTCGGGCTTGGCGTCGTACGAATAGCGGTTGTCGCCAAGAATTTCGTAGGACTTGCCGTCGCCCACCTTTATGGGCATTGAGAATATGCCGCCAATACGGCAGCGCTTTACGTCGATACAGCAGTCGAATTTGCCCTGCTGCAGCAACGTTGCAAAGTGCGCGGATGCGGTTGCAAAGCTTGCGTTTTTGTGCGCGAACAAATCCTCTACGTCCACCACGGCAAGATTGTTTACGCCTGCCGCGACGTAGCGCTCTATAACCGACATATCGTCCTGCAGGGGCGAATTGAAGCAGCTTTCGTGCAGCCATACGCCCACGCCTATCTTGGTTTTGCCCACTAATATTACCGGGTTGAATTTAGCCGCTTCCAGGCAGGACGCCATATATACCGCCATTAAAAGTGGCGAGCCCTTGCGCGAGGGCACCAGGTCGGCGAGGTTGCCCACCCTGATAAGCTGGGTGGCGTCGCCGCCGTGCTCCCTTTCGATATTGAGATTGCGGATAGCGGAAAACATGGAAGCGAACGCGTACATAAGCGCGTTTTTATCGTTGCCCGAATAGCCGCTGAACTCCTTGGAGTAGCCCCACGTTTTAAGCTGTAAGCCCGCTTCCGCCAGAATTTTCTGACAGTCGGAAAGGCGCGGACGGACGAACGCGGCAAGCATTTCGGGATTGCCCGAAGTGCCCGACCAGCTTTCCATGGAAACGGCTTTGACCTGCGAGCTGATATCGCAGATGACCGTCTTGCCGCAGCATACCGTGACGGTGACGGTGCAGTCCTCGGAATCTTCCAAATCCGCAAGGTACTTGGGGTTTAAAAGAGAGGGCGTCTTGACCTCCATACTGCTTTCTGCCGGAATCTGGTCGATATTTATCTGCGCGGGCAAAATGAGCTTGTTGGAACCCGTAACCTGAATTACTACGTTTTCCAGCGCCTCCTCGCCGTTGTTGACAACCCTGAACGAGGTGAAGAGCGGAATGCGGTTATAGTACGTCGCGTACGATACGCAATTTAAAAGCTCTCCGTCCAAATCCAAAGTTTCAAGCAACTGTTTAGCTTTTTTGTTTGCTGCCATCTGATTTCCTCTCGCTGTAATTTTCGTCCATTCAATTATATCACGAACTGACGGAACTTTCAACTTTTCAAAGAAAATTATTGCCTTTTTCAGGCATAATAAAAGCGGCTTTTTTACAAGCCGCCGTCAATTTGTATTATTTTGCATTGAACGCCGCATATTGCCCCGTCAATTACCTTATAAGCGCGAGTTCTTTCAGCGCCCTGGTATAGGCAATATATTTCTCGTTGTCGGTCATATCCCCGTCCGCCACGGCGACTGCGGTAAACTCCAGCCCCTTGCTTTCATAGACGGTTAAAAGGTTGATTTTGCTCTTGGATATTCTGCCGCTTTCCCTGACTATATTGTAAGTCTTTCTGGCGTAGTCGTACAGTTTCTCTTCCGAAGTTATGACCGCGCGCAAGCCCTGCTTATCCGCAAGGAAGGAATTTATTCCGCGGCCCGGCACGGTTACGACCTCCTCTCCGCCCAGCCCTATCGCCTGCATGCTTACGTTCAGATTGTTCGAAACAAAGTATACTATCTGGTTGGTATTGCGGTAATTGAGGTCGAGAGTCGAAACGGGCAGACCGAGCTTTGCCCAGTCGTCAATGCCGCGAAAGTGCGTGATATTCTGCTTTAAATCGCCGAAGATATTGAATTTTGCCGAGGCGTTTACACTGCGCAGAATTTCGTATTCGACGGGCGCTATGTCCTGCGCTTCGTCCACGAACACGAAGGAATAAGCGGGGGTTAGCTTGCAGCCGAGCTCGGTCAGGATTCGGCAGATTGCGTATGCGTCGCTCCTTACGAGCTTAGCCGAAGTAACGCCGAAGCGCTGCTTTGCGGGCTTGACTATCTCGCGGTAGAAAAAGCGCGCAAGCTCCACCTTGCTTTCGCACTTGCCGATTTTTACAAGGTACTTTTCGCCGCGCACGACCTCGGCAAAGTCGCAGATTATATCAAACGCAGAGGCTATGTTTTCGACGAGTGATATGGTATCGTCGATTTCCTTTTTGGTCTGTTCGCGCTTTTCAATTCTGTCGGGATAGGTGTACTCCAACCTGTCGCCTAGGCGCTGTTTATACCTCTTTAAATCCTCTATTTCCTTATCGACGGTAACGCGCAAAGCGCGCAAATCGTCAACCGCCGTGGCGCATATATGCCTGCCGTGGGCGCGGATAAAGCGCAGCGATTTATAGAACGACAGAAGCTGCTTGTAGAAGTAATAATACCCCTCCATTCTTTCGTCGGTGCGGTTGACGGTAAGAAATTCCTTAACGTCGCTTACGCAGTTGAAAAGCTCGCGCATGCGCTTGGTGTAAAAAAGTCCGCCGTCCTGCTTTTCCTTGATTTCGCCCAGCACGCACCTGCGCACGCGCAGACCTGCGTTCTTGATTTTTTCGTATTCCTTCTGCTGCTCTCCTATGGAGTTCAGAATTGCCGTGACGAACTCGTCGCCGTCGTCGTCGGGCAACATTCCGCGCACGGAAAAATAAATTTTTGAAAGTTTTTTGCGCACGTCAGCAACGAAAGTTTCGGAATAGATATACTTTAAATATTTTCCGTCGACGGGCGCGAAATTATCCACCCTGTCCGAAAGGTCTATACCGAAGCTCTTTAAAAGACGGTAATAATAGCTTTCCAGCGTGACCGTCTTTACCCTTTCCAGCTCGAGAATCTGCGCAAGCTCGTCAATGAACGCGTTGAAGCTGTCCGACGGGGTTATGACCAGTACCGACGCCGGTTTAAGCTGTTCGTTGTTATATAGAAGATAGGAAAGCCTGTGCAAAAGTATCATCGTCTTGCCGCTGCCGGCAACGCCCTGAACGATAAATTCGGCGTCCTCCGGCGCGGTGATAATTTCGTACTGCTTTTCCTGAATGGTTTCTATTATGTCGCAGATTTCCTGCTTTTCCTTGCGCGAGGATAGAATTTCCTTTAAAAACGGGTCGAAGATAACGGCGGCGTCGCGCCCTGCGATTTCCTCCTTTGTAAGGTTGTCGCCGACCGAAAGATATTCGTTTTTGAAGTCCTCCACCCTGCCGCTCTTTGTGCGTATAGCCCTGCGCAGAACAAGCTTGTAATTGAACTGGTTAATGGTAAAATCCAGCTTGCTCTTCTGGTAATAGCGCCTTGCAAGGGGCGCGCGCCAGTCGACTATTTCCAGCCCCTCGTCGCCGCGCTTGCCTATATAGTAGGAGTTGTAGCCGTCCTTGTCGTCCACCAAATCCATACGCGCGAAATACGGCTCGTCAAAGAAGCACTTGAAGGTCTGCCGCTTCTGTTTGCAGGAGGATATTACCGCGTTGAGTTCCAGCACGCGCCTGTACTTTTCCGCGTCGTAATCGGGGGAATTTGTCAGCGCGGACTTTTCGTCCTCCGCCTCCTTAATCTTCCTGCCCAGCTTATTCAAGTACAGAAATTTAAGCATGGTAAGCACCGCGGAAACGTGCCCGTCCTCCCACGCCCTTTGCTTGTCCTCGTCAAGCAAATCCAGGTAAAACTGTTTGTCCGCATTTTTCTTGGGGTTGATTAAATTTTTCAGTTTCCTGATATCCGCCATACAAAATCGTCCTGATAATTAAGTATAGCAGACGCGCTTTAAAAAATCAAGAGTTTGCCAAAATTAGTGCTTTTTTGTTCAAATCTTTAAAGCATACTATCGTCAGCGCAATCGTTACTATCATTGCAACCGCGTCGGCAATGGGCGCCGCCCACAGGCAGCCGTCTATACCCATTGCAAGCGGCAGAGTGCAGACGAGCGGAACGAAGCAAACTATATCGCGCGCAAGCGAAGCAATTATGGCAAGCACGGGTTTGCCGAGCGCCTGAAAAAAGATTGACGACATCTTTATGGTGCACGTGAACGTTACGAACATTAAGAATATGCGGAACAGCTTTTTGCCGAATTGCCAGTACGTTTCGGGGTGGACCTGTTGGGGGTCGGGCTTGCCGAAAATGCCCACTACCGCCGTCGGCGCCGCCTCGAAAAGTATGGTAAACACGAGCCCCACCGCAAC
>CAMWWA010000036.1 GCA_947177825.1 uncultured Clostridia bacterium | reverse complement strand
TTATGGTTTCGGGCTTGGTTACCTCGCCCTTGGAAAGTTCCCTGATTTTTTCGGGAGAAGCTACGCTAATCTTAATTGAGCAAAAATCGTTTAATTCAAACATTTATATTACCTCCCGCTTATTCCTCGATATCTCCGTCGTCCGAAGCTTCTTCGTCCTTGTCGCCGTCGTCCTCGTCGTCGAAAAGCGTGAACTTATCGCCGAGTTCGTCGTCGTCACCAAAGTCGTCCATATCCTCGTCGGTGAACAGCTCCTTGGAAATGAAGCCGTCCTCATCGTCGTCGTTTTCGAACAGCGAAATATCGTCGAGCTCGGTCTCTTCCTCAACTTCCTCGGAAGTAATGTCAAGCTCCTCTTCGGGCATTTCGTTCTCTCTGTCCTCGGCCTCCCTAGCCCTTGCGTTGGGAATCGCCTCGTCGTCCTCGTCAAGCTCGTGAATGATAAGCTCCTCGTTGTTTTCGGTGAGCACCTTTACGTCGAGTGCGAGCGACTGCAATTCTTTAAGCAATACTTTGAACGCTTCGGGAATACCGGGTTCGGAAATGTTGTTGCCCTTTACTATGCTTTCGTAGGTCTTTACACGGCCGACGATATCGTCCGACTTGACCGTAAGAATTTCCTGAAGGACGTGCGCCGCGCCGTAAGCTTCCAGCGCCCACACTTCCATTTCGCCGAAACGCTGACCGCCGAACTGCGCTTTACCGCCGAGGGGCTGCTGCGTAACTAAGCTGTAAGGTCCAATCGAACGCGCGTGAATCTTGTCGTCAACCAGGTGGACGAGCTTAATCATATACTGAACGCCGACCGTAACCCTGTTTTCGAAGGGTTCGCCCGTTCTGCCGTCGTATACCTGAATCTTGCCGTCTACCTTGCCTTCGGGATTGAGTATGTTGTTTTCTCTGAACAGTTCCTTGATGTCCTGCTCGGTAGCGCCGTCGAATACGGGGGTTGCAATCTTCCAGCCGAGCTGTTTGCAGACCAGACCGAGGTGAACTTCCAATACCTGTCCGATATTCATACGCGAAGGAACGCCCAGGGGGTTGAGCACTATCTGCAAAGGAGTGCCGTCCGCAAGGAAAGGCATATCCGCCTGAGGCAGTACGCGGGAAATAACGCCCTTGTTACCGTGACGTCCCGCCATCTTGTCGCCGACCTGTACCTTACGCTTCTGCGCTATATATACGCGCACCAGTTTGGAAACGCCGGGCGAAAGCTCGTCCTTGTTCTCTCTGGTGAACACCTTTACGTCTACGACTATACCGCCCTCGCCGTGGGGAACTTTAAGGGAAGTATCTCTGACCTCTCTCGCCTTCTCGCCGAAGATTGCGCGGAGCAGTCTTTCCTCGGGGGTAAGCTCGGTTTCGCCCTTGGGGGTAACCTTACCTACCAGGATATCACCGGGCTGAACCTCGGCGCCGATACGTACGATACCGTTTTCGTCAAGGTCTTTGAGTGCGTCCTCGCCGACGTTGGGGATATCACGGGTGATTTCCTCTTCGCCAAGCTTGGTGTCGCGCGCTTCGGTTTCGTGCTCCTCGATATGGATAGACGTAAACACGTCGTCCTGAACAATCTTTTCGGAAATAAGGATAGCGTCCTCGTAGTTGTAGCCTTCCCATTCCATATAACCTATAAGAATGTTCTTGCCGAGTGCGAGTTCGCCGTTGTTGGTCGAAGGACCGTCGGCGATTATTTCGTCCTTTTCAACGCGGTCGCCCGTGTTGACTATGGGGCGCTGGTTGAGGCAGGTGTTCTGGTTGGAACGCTCGAATTTCTTAAGCTTATATTCGGTAACCAGACCGCTGTCCTCGCGTATTTTAATTAAGTCGGAAGCACAGCCTACTACGACGCCCGCTTCCTTTGCGCGTACTATAACGCCGGAGTCGCGTGCAATCGCCGCCTCGATACCCGTTGCGACTATCGCGCTTTCGGTCTTCATAAGAGGAACTGCCTGACGCTGCATGTTCGAGCCCATCAACGCACGGTTGGTATCGTCGTTTTCAAGGAAGGGAATAAGCGCCGTAGCAACCGAAACGAGCTGCTTGGGGCTGACGTCCATATAGTCCATCTTGTCGGGCGTCAACTGCGTAATCAAATCCTGATGGCGGCAGCCGACGTGCGTGTTGACGAAGTGGTTGTTTTCGTCGAGCGGCTCGTTCGCCTGCGCGACAACGTATTTGTCCTCCTCGTCCGCGGTGAGGTAATCGACGTGGTCGGTTACCGTCGCAACGCCGTTAGCGTCCTTAATAACCTTTCTGTACGGCGACATAATAAAGCCGTACTCGTTTACCTTGGAGAAGGTTGCAAGCGAGGAAATAAGACCTATGTTCTGACCTTCGGGAGTCTCTATGGGGCACAGTCTGCCGTAATGCGAGTGGTGAACGTCGCGGACTTCGAAGGTTGCGCGGTCGCGGTTCAGACCGCCGGGACCTAATGCGGAAAGCTTACGCTTGTGCGTCAGTTCTGCCGCGGGGTTGGTCTGGTCCATGAACTGGGAAAGCTGCGAGGAGCCGAAGAATTCGCGGATAACCGCGGAAACGGGGCGCACGTTTACAAGTCCCGAAGGGGTTACCTCCATTGCGTCCTGCGTTGCCATTCTCTCCTTGATGAGCTTTTCCAGACGGGATATACCTATGCGGAGCTGGTTAGTAAGCAGCTCGCCTACCGAACGCACGCGGCGGTTGCCCAGGTGGTCGATATTGTCGATGGTGCCTATGCCGTACTGCAAATCTATGTTGGAAGAAATTGCCGCCACGATATCGTCAACCGTAATGTGCTTGTGGTTGAGCTTTTCGATAATGGGCTTGATTGTCTTCTTCTCTTCCGCGTCAAGAACTTCCTTGCCGCTTTCCAGAAGGTGCGCGAACAGCTTGCAGGCTTCTACGAAGCGAACGCGCTGCTCTCTGCGCTTTTCGCGGTTTTTCTTTTCCTCGGGCTTTTCGTCCTCGGTCTCCTCGATTTCAACGGTGTAGTAAAGCGCGTTGATTTTGTCGAGGTATTTGTTTGCGACTTCCTCGCAGTGAGCGGTCTTGCACTCCTCCGCAATCTGCTTCATGAAAGCGTAGTTGGGATAGTATACCGTGGGAAGAAGTCCGTAAATCTTGGGGTTCTTGTCCGAAAGCGCCTTCCAGTTTACGGTATTGTTGGCGATAATCTTGTGCTTGATTTCGCCCTGCTCGCGGTCGTTTACAAGTACGAACACTTCGTTTATGCCGCAGTCCTGAATTTCAACCGCCTTGCTCTCGGAAACTATTTCGCCCGCCTTTGCAACTATTTCGCCCGTCTCGGGGTTGAAAACGTCGTCTGCAAGCTTGCAGCCCTGCAAACGGTACGAAAGGTTGAGCTTTTTGTTGAACTTGTATCTGCCGACCTTAACGACGTCGTAACGCCTCTGGTCGAAGAACAGGTTGTTAAGGTGCTGCCTTACGGAAGCCTCGGTGGGCACTTCGCCGGGACGGAGTCTTCTGTAAAGCTCGATAAGACCGTCGCTCTCGGACTTGGTTGCGTCCTTTGCGATGGTGTTTTCAATCATCTTGTCGTCTGCAAACAGGTCTAAAATCGCCCTGTCGGAGCCGAAGCCGAGCGCTCTTAACAGCACGGTCGAACAGATTTTACGCTTTCTGTCGACGTGCACCCACTGAACGCCCTGGGCGTCCTGCTCGAATTCCAGCCACGCGCCGCGGTTGGGGATAACCGTAGTGCCGAACATTTCCTTGCCGGTCTTGTCCCTCTCCATTGCGTTGTAGGAGCCGGGCGAACGGACGAGCTGGGAAACGATAACGCGCTCCGCACCGTTGATGATGAACGAGCCGCTGTCGGTCATTAAGGGGAATTCGCCCATAAAGACGTCCTGGTCGATGACCTCGTCCTTGACCTTGTTGACAAGTCTGACTTTAACGTGCAGAGGAAGCGCGTATGTTGCGTCGCGGTTGCGGCACTCCTTTTCGTCGTACTTGGGCTTGTCGTCGAACCAGTGGTCGAGGAAATACAGCTCGAAGTGGTCGGAATAGTCGGTTATGGGAGAAAAGTCCTCGAATACCTCTCCTATACCTTCGTCGATGAAAGTCTGATAGCTCGACTTCTGAATCTCAACGAGGTCGGGAATGTCGATGACTTCGTTGATTTTGCCGAACTTTCTTCTTTCGGTTTTGCCATACCTGTGAACGGGTAAATTCATTAAAATACTTACTCCTTGATTTTTTATTTCACGTGTTTGGCGATTATGCGTATATATCTTTTCACCGCAAAAAATCTTACGTTTCGTGTGTTGGCGCAAAGGGCGGGGCTTAATAACTTTTCAACCCTCTTGACAAAATTCCGCCGCAAAAAATTTTTCGTGCTTGAAAGAATTTGTCCTATACCCTTTACAATTTTTATATTATAGTGTATAATTTACTGCGTTAACCGTCATTTTCCGACGTAATTTTGCACCGTTTTTACTGCTATAAAAAGCCAAAAAAGGTAAAATTGGGCATTAAGCGCATTGTAATACAGAATAGTATTATAAAACTGTCAACCGGACAAGTCAAGCAAAAATCGCCCCCGTGCAAAAATCTTTTAAAAAACCTAAAAAAAATCAAAGTGTGACGTTATGAGAATTGATAAGTTTTTGAAAGTTTCCAGAATTTTGAAAAGGCGTACCGTTGCGCGCGAGGCGTGCGACGGCGGCAAGGTCATTATAAACGGAAAAGAGGTCAAGCCCTCCCACCCCGTCAAGGCTGGCGACGTGGTGGAAATCGACTACGCAACGGGCGTTCTGAAATTCCGTATAATAGATATAAAGGAGACGGTAAAAAAGGACGAAGCCGCCTCCCTTTACGAAATAATTCCTTAAAAACCAAAATTTTTCGCCATTTTGAATTGATTTGCCGTTGCAACCTGCGGCGGTTTGTGATATCATAAATTCGTATATGTTAAAAATTCTACTTTCCAAATTAAAAGAGGCGGTCGTATCCGTACTGCCCGTTACCATAATAGTACTTATAATTTCCTTTACGCCGCTTGCCAGTTTAACGACTACCGAGACGGTGGCTTTTGCCGTTTCCGCGGTAGGACTTATAGTGGGCATAGCGCTGTTCAACCTGGGCGCCGACCTTGCAATGACTCCCATGGGCGGACACGTCGGCACAGGTCTTACCAAATCCAAAAAGGTTTTCATTCTGCTTTCGGTATGTTTCGTTATGGGTTTGCTTATAACCATAGCGGAGCCCGACCTTTCGGTACTTGCCGAACAGGTTAAGGACATTATGCCCGGCGGCGCAACCGTGGGCAAATGGCTTTTGATAATCACCGTCGGCGTGGGCGTGGGTATTTTCCTCGTGATAGCGATTTTAAAAATCGTCTTCCACAAGGACCTTTCCATGCTGATAATGTTCTTCTACCTCATGCTGTTTGCGCTGTGCGCGATTATGGCGGAAAACGGCAAGTTCGGGCTCATCCCCTTATCCTTCGATTCGGGCGGCGTTACCACGGGCCCCATCACCGTTCCCTTTATAATGGCGCTGGGCGTGGGCATTGCGGCGACGATAGGCGGCAAGGATGCCAACGAAAACTCTTTCGGTCTTATCGCCCTTTGCTCGGTCGGTCCCATTATCGCGGTTATGGCGCTTTCGCTTATGACCAAGGGCGAGCTGGGCGCTTACGACACCTCAATTTACGAAATAGGCAATTACATAGGCAAACACTTCGGGCACACCATTCTGGATACGGTCAAGGAAGTCGCCCTTGCGCTTGCGCTTATCGTTGCGTTCTTCCTCGTATTGCAGTTCACCGTTTTAAAGCTGCCCAAACAAAAACTCATTCAGATTGCCATAGGCATAGGCTACACATTCTTCGGACTGGTTATTTTCCTAGTTTCGGTCAAGGTCGGCTTTATGCCCATAGGCTTCAAGATGGGTACGCAGATTGCCGCAAACAGCACGCCGCTTTTAGCAGTGCTCGGCTTTATACTCGGTATGGTGGTCGTCCTTGCGGAGCCTGCCGTTCACGTTTTGAACAAGCAGGTTGAAGAGATTACAAACGGCGGCGTTAAGAAGATTGAAATGCTCGTCGCCCTCTCGGTTGCGGTCGGCATATCCATTGGTCTTTCGGCGATAAGAATGATTTTCAACTTCTCAATTTTGTACTATCTTATCCCTGGTTATCTAATATCGCTAGGGCTGTCGTTCTTTGTCCCGAAAATATATACGGCGATAGCGTTTGACTCGGGCGGCGTTGCATCCGGTCCTCTGACGTCGAGCTTTATTCTGCCGCTTATAATCGGTGCAGGCGGTGTGATATTAGAAACAAGTGGAACAGTCGGTCATTACGATAATATCTACGGACTTGCTTTCGGCGTTGTCGCAATGGTTGCAATGACTCCTCTTATCACTATTCAACTTTTGGGCTTTAAGGCGGTAATTTCTGCCAAGGTGCGCGCCAAGATTACCATGCGCCGCATACTTGCAGCCGACGACGAACAGATTATTTATTTTAAATAAGGAACAATTTTTATGGCGGAAAAAATCAAGGAAGCCAAAACTAAATTGAAGGAAACCAAAGCCAAGGTGCACGGCAAGGTTGTCGAAAAGAAGAAGGCGGTTAAAACCGCGGTTGCAAAGACCAGGAACAACCCCAACACCGTCACCTCAAACAGGCTGGAACTGCTTATTACCGTAGTCGCAAGAAACAAGTCGGAATACTACACCGACCTCATTCAGTCGTTCGACGTCAATATGCAGACCATTGCGCTTGCGCAGGGCACCGCCACCGCCGGTATGGTAAGATACTTAGGTCTTACCGACACGGACAAGTGCGTGATTATGAGCGTCATTCAGGAAAACAAACTGCCCGACGCGCTAAACGCCTTGGAAGAGAAATTCAAGACGGTCAAGGGCGGCAACGGCATAGCATTCACCGTTAAGCTTACAAGCGTTATAGGCACCCTGATATTCGGGTTTTTAAGCAACAACAAGACGGTTGTCAAGGAGGGTAAATAAATGTCTAACTACGAAGTGGTTATGTGCATAGTCAACGCGGGATATTCTGACGTAGTTATGGACGCGGCAAGGGAAGTCGGCGCGCGCGGCGGCACGGTTATTCACGCACGCGGCACGGCGAATAAGGAAGCCGAGGAATTCTTCCATATTACCATTCAGCCCGACAAGGACATAGTTATGATTCTGGTTCAGTCGGAAATAAAGGACGCGGTTCTGCACGCTCTGTACCAGAACGCAGGACTTAAAACCGAGGGACAGGGCATTGCCTTTTCGATGCCCGTAGACCACGTTGTGGGTATTTCCGGCTCGAGCGCCAAGCCCGAAGAAAAGGAGCAAACCGATAAGCCCGAAGAGGCGGCTGCCGAAAGTCAGCCCGCTCCCTTCGACGGCGAAAATACGGAAAGCGAAAGCAAATGAAAATAAGCGTTATAATCTGCGCGGCCGGCAGGGGCGAACGTGCAGGAATGGGCAGAAACAAACTGCTCGTTCCCTTTAACGGCGCCAACGCGCTGTATTACACCCTTGAAGCCGTCCGCCGCTTTTCTGTCAATCTCAAAGGCGCGGACGGGGTGAGCGACGTCATAGTCACCTCCTCCCCCGAAGACTTTGAAGAGATTGAAGCGCTTTGCAGGCCCTACGGGTATAAAACCGTTTTAGGCGGCGCGACGAGAAGCCAAAGCGTTGCCAACGCGCTTAAAGAAGTTGAGGGCGAAATAGTTCTCATTCAGGACGGGGCGCGCCCCTACACCACCACCGAACAATACGCGGCGTGCGTGAAGTGCGTAAAGCAATACGGCAGCGCGGTTACGGCAATGCCCGCCACCGATACCACCGTGATAGAAAAAGACGGTTACGTCAACCATATCCCTGCGCGAAACGCCGTTTACCGCGTTCAGACGCCGCAGGGTTTTTATACGCAGGAAATTAAACGCGCCTACGCGCTTGCGGCAAACGACGGCGGCATATATACCGACGACGGAGCGGTTTACTCGCGCTATATCTCCCCCGCGCGCATATGTCCGTGCGGCACGGAGAGCAACAGAAAACTGACCTATAAAGAGGACTTTACGGACACCGCAAGCAACTGCACCGTACGGATAAACGACACGGGTGCAGCGACACGCTGCGGATACGGAGTCGATACGCACGCGTTCGGCAAACGGCAAAATTTCGTGACTCTGTGCGGCGTTAAAATTCCGTGCGATACTGGGCTTATTGCGCACAGCGACGGCGACGTTGCACTGCACGCAGTCATGGACGCGATACTGTCGGCGGCAGGACTTAAAGACATCGGTCACTACTTCCCCGACAGCGACTCCACCTTCAAGGGCGCGGACAGCGCAAAGCTGCTTGCAACGGTTATAGGCGAGGTTCAGAAAAAAGGTCTGCGCGTAAGCGGACTTTCAATAGCTATTCAGGCGGAAAAGCCTCGGCTTGCCGCGCATATCGACCAAATGATTAAAAACCTGAGCGCGCTTACGGGCGCCGCCGCGGATAATATATCCGTAACGGCAGGCACCTGCGAGGGCTTGGGCTTCGTGGGCGAAGGGCGCGGCATATGTACCTACTGCACCGCGGTTCTTACGCAATTAAGGTAACACTATGGCAAAATCAAACACAACTATATTCGTGTGCGGCGAGTGCGGAGCCACCAGCCCGAGATGGCTGGGGCGCTGCCCCTCCTGCGGACAATTCAATACCATGGCGGAGGAAATCGTAAAGCCTGCCGCTTCTACCGATGGCGGCAAAAAGAGCCTCTATTCCATGCCGACGGCAAAGCCCATTTCCAAGATAACTTACGAACGGCACGACCGCGTGCCTTCGGGCATATCCGAATTTGATACGGTGCTGGGCGGCGGCATAGTCGCAGGCTCGCTTGTGCTTCTTGGCGGCGACCCGGGCATAGGCAAATCCACCCTCCTCACGCAGATTGCGGCGCACCTTTCTGATAAGCATAAGGTGCTGTATTTTTCCGCCGAGGAAAGCTGCTCGCAGGTAAAGATGCGCTGTGACCGTTTGGGTTGCGGCGGCGAGAATATGCTGCTTTTAAACGGCACGTGCATAGACAATCTGGAAAGCGAGCTGGACGGCGTGGAGTTCTGCGTAATCGACAGTATCCAGGCGGTATACACGGACGACCTGTCCTCCTCTTCAGGCTCGGTCGGTCAGGTGCGCGAGTGCGCAACCAAGCTTATGCGCATAGCCAAGGGCCGCAACATAACCTTCTTTATAATAGGTCACGTCACCAAGGAAGGCGCGCTTGCAGGTCCCAAGGTGCTTGAACACATCATGGACACGGTGCTCTATTTCGAGGGCGAAAACTGCGAAAACTTCCGCATATTGCGCGCCGTAAAAAACCGTTTCGGCAACGTTTCGGAGGTTGGCGTGTTCGAGATGACGGGCGAGGGAATCAAAGCCGTAAGCGATTATTCGGGCATATTCCTTTCCGAAAGCCGCGGCGAGGAAGCGGGCTGTGCCGTAACCCCTTCGCAGACGGGCAACCGCTGTATGAACGTTGAAATTCAGGCGCTTATCACAAAGACGACTTTCGGTCAGCCCAGGCGCATGTCGCTGGGCGTGGACTACAGCAAGCTTGCCCTGCTTCTTGCGGTTCTCGAAAAGCGCTGCAACCTGCACTTTTCGTCGCAGGACGTCTATATAAATATTATGGGCGGCATAAAGTTGAACGAGCCCGCAACCGACCTTGCACTGTGCGCGGCGCTCGCCTCCTCCTACCTCGATAAGCCCGTGGACAAATTCACGGCGGTGTTCGGAGAGGTCGGCTTAACGGGCGAAG
>CAMWWA010000035.1 GCA_947177825.1 uncultured Clostridia bacterium | reverse complement strand
GGCGAGCCGCGATAAGACCTTATTTTTTTAAGTTTGCAGGCAGACAATGGACGAAGAGACTAAGATTTAACTCCGAGTAAAACGGCTAAGACACTCCGATTAAAGACGACGCGATAGTAAGCCGTCTGCGTACGACAGCTCTATGTTTATTTAGGTATCGCCTCATACGTAGCGCAAGGGTATTTTTACTTTTGCGCTATTTTTTTAATGCTAAAGCGCCGCGCAATTTGCGCGGCGCTTGTTTCTATTAAATTTTCACCTACTCTCCTCTGCTTAGAAGCGGAGCGTCATAGCAAGATGCAAATAACTCCGCCTCTGCCTTCGTTAACGATACGGGTTATCGTCCTGCGCATCTTGTTGCGCGTCTCATCCTGCATTGCCGTCACCTTGCCGTCCAGCCCCTCCTTTACCATACTGCGCAGCGATTTGCCGAACAGCGCGGTGTTCCAGGTGCCCTGGGGGTCGGTTTCGAAACCGCTCATTATGCCGTTAACCATATCCTCGCTCTGGGAGGCGTGCCCCATAATAGGGCTGACCTCGCCGCTGACGTCCACTTTTACAACGTGATAGCTGGGAGCGGTTGCGCGCAGCTTAATGCCCATATTTCCGCCCTGCTTGACGACCTTGGGTTTATCCAGGCTCAAATCCTCGTCCGCGGGGCATACTATGCCGTAGCCGGTCATCCTTGCGCACTCGAATGCGTCCTTGACCTTGTCGTAGTTGCGCTTTGCCTCCGAAGCCGCGGCGACGTACTGCATCAGCGCGCCCTCGCCCGAAATATCCTCGCCCGAAATTTCGGAGAGCATATCGAAGAGTACGCCGTCCTGCAAATTGACCTCCACGGTCGCCTTGCCCGTTGCAAGCGAAAGGCTGACCGAAACGTCGCTCTTCCAGAACTTGCTGCCTTCGAACGCCTCGTCAAAGAGCGAGCACTCGCGCATTACGTTAACCTTTTCGCAGGTGGTGCGCACTGCGGACAACAGCTCCGAAATTGCCGTGCTGTCGGCAGGCATAACGCGTATCCAGTCGGGAATCTTTACGTCCACGCTGGTCACGGGGAACTCGAAGAGCACGGCGCGGAGAAGCGCGCTCAGCTCGTCGACCGAAGCCGTTTCGCAGTTGATTGCAACCACGGGGCTTTCGTACTTATGCTCCAACTCCTCCCTAAGCGCTCTCACGCCAGCATTCGCCGGGTCGGCGCAGTTGAGCACTATCACGAAAGGTTTGCCTATACTTTTAAGCTCGGAAACGGTGCGCTCCTCGGCGGCTATATAGCCCTCGCGCGCTATTCCCGTAACCGTGCCGTCGCAGGTTACGCACAGACCTATGGTCGAGTGGTCGCGAATTACCTTCTGCGTGCCGATAGCCGCCGCCTCGGTAAAGGGCATGGGTTTGTCGCTCCACATAGTGTTGACCAAACGGGGCGCGCCCTCCTCTTCGAAGCCCGAAGCGCCCTCCACGGCGAACCCTACGCAGTCGATTAAGCGAACCTTCGCCTCGGCGTTGTCAACCGTCACCTTTACCGCCTTTGCGGGAATGAATTTGGGCTCGGTGGTCATAACCGTTCTGCCCGCAGCAGACTGCGGAAGCTCGTCAACCATCTCCGACAGCCTGTCGCCGTCCGCGTGGGGCAGCACGAGTTCGGTCATAAACCTTTTTATAAGCGTAGATTTACCCGTACGCACGGGACCGACCACGCCTATGTAAATCTCTCCGCCGCTCCTGATTGCTATATCCTTATAAATATCGCTGTCAAACATATTTTGCCTCCGCTTGATTTTTAAAAACTTTTCCGTTACGTTTAATATCATATTACCCCCGCAAATTTTTTATGCCTGTATTATCGTTGCTTTATTTTTTGGGCGGTGATAAAATATATTTACTTTATTTATAATGAGGTGACTGATTTGGATAACGGGGAAAAAACGCCCAACTATAAAATGCTGGAAGTTAAAAACGTAACCAAAATTTACAGGACCAAGGGCGGCGTTGAAACGCGCGCGCTCGACGACGTGAGCATTTCGTTCGGACAGACGGGGCTGGTGTTCCTTTTGGGTAAATCGGGCTCGGGCAAGTCCACCCTTTTGAACGTGAGCGGCGGTCTGGACGAGCCGACGAACGGCGAGGTTATTGTCAAAGGCAAGAGCTCCAAAGAATTTACGGGCTCCGACTTCGACAGTTACCGCAATACCTTCGTCGGATTTATCTTTCAGGAATACAACATTTTAGACGAGTTCAACGTAGAGGACAACATTGCGCTTGCTTTGGAACTGCAGGGCAAGCCCAAGGACAGGGAAAAGATTAACGCGCTTCTTCGCGACGTTGAGCTGGAAGCTTTTGCAAAGCGCAAGCCCAACACCCTTTCGGGCGGACAGAAGCAGCGTATCGCAATCGCGCGCGCACTCGTAAAGGAACCGCAGATTATTATGGCGGACGAGCCGACGGGCGCACTCGATTCGGCGACGGGCAAGCAGGTTTTCGACACGCTTAAAAAGCTTTCTCAAACGCGCCTCGTAATAGTCGTTTCGCACGACAGGGAGTTTGCGGAAATTTACGGCGACAGAATAGTCGAGCTGCAGGACGGCAAGATTATTTCCGACGTGACCAAGGAGCACGTGCCGCCCGAACAGCTGGACGAAAACGTTTCGGTGATAGGCGGCAACACCCTTTCCATCAAAAGCGGCAGCACGCTTACCGCGGCGAATATGAAAACCATTCAGGAATTCATTAAAAAGACCGACGGCGACGTGATTATAACCAACGGCGAAAGCGAGATAGCCAACTTTAAAAAGTCCAACAGAATGTCGGACAGCGGCTCGACCGAAACATTCGGCGGCACTAAGGCGGACGCGCTTGCCGACAAGCAGTATACAAAGGAAGAGAGCAAGCTTATCCGTTCGCGCCTGCCCGCGGCAAAGGCGATAAGGATAGGCGCAAGCGGACTTAAATTAAAGCCTATCCGCCTGATATTCACCATCTTCCTTTCGTGCATTGCGTTTACGATGTTCGGACTGTTCTCCACCCTTATGACCTACAACGGCAGGGAGGTTGCGGCAAAGTCGTTTGCGGACAGCGGCTACGAATACATAAACGTAACCAAAAAATACAGGATGGAAACGACCTATGAATACATTGGCGAGGGCTCGGATACTTACTTCGACTACAACTCCGCCAAGTTCACCGAAGCCGAAGTCGCCGCGTTAGCGGACGAATACGGCTCCTCCACTTACGGTTACTTTACCCCCGACTCGACCGTACGCATAAGAAACGTTACGCTCAACAATATGAATAATAATCAGCTTGAATATTATTCGGCAAATATCGTAAAGTTTGCTTACGTTCCCGAGGGCAACAATTTGCGCACGTTAATTACCGGAACCTATCCCACAAGTGCGGATGAAATCTGCATATCGTCCTATATGATTGAAGTTTTCCAGTGCAAGGGTGCGACCTTCAAGGAAGTGACGGTTGACGAAAAAGGCAGGATAACCGGCTACGCAAACGCCGATTCCGTTACCGTTAATTCGGAGCAGGACGTCATAGGCAAATATATCGCACTCGAACTGCGCGACCAGGAAAAAGCTTTTAAGATAACGGGCGTTTTCCAAAGCGGCGAAGTTGACGGTAAATACGATAAGTTCAAGGGCAGCGAACAGATAAACGACTTTATGCTTTCCATGTCGTTCAATAAATATATGGAGTCCGAAAGTCTGCACAAGCTCGCCCTCGTTTCCGAAAACTTCTACTCAGAGTACGAATACGCGTTCGAATCGAGCGCTTACGGATTTTACAGCCGTTTCGAGCGGATTAGCGGAGGTCTGTTTTACAAAGAACCCGAATACGTATTCGACGACGAAACGGGCGAATTTACAGTACAAAGCGACGATGACGAGACCGGTTTAAACGCCGCGGCAAAGGCTGACGGCAGCAGAAAAGCCGCACCGTACTGGTGGGACGGCAGCCCCGAAGACGGCTCCTACCTTTCCGACTACGTAAGAGCTTACAGTAACGACGAGCCCATAAGAATCTGCTTCTTCGACAAAGACAAAACCACCCTTGCCGACGACGAAATGATTATAGACGTCGATGCGCTCCGCGATATTCCCAAAGTCAGAATCAACGTAATGACCGATATTATGGCGAAGGTTAAGAGCGGTGAAATTGCGGGATTCGAGCCTTATTCGGAGGCGGGTACGCCCGAATATAACCGTGAACTTTACTGGTTTGCGGAAAGCTATTACAACAAAAATTTCAACGTCTCGGAGCTTTACCAAAAATATTACGGCGGTTATTACGACGAGCCCGATTATTATAACGGAGACAAATACGTTAAAGGCGAACGCGTATACTTAAAGAAAGAGGAAAGAAAACAGGCTCTCGAACAGCTAATCGGTTTGCTTACGACTTACGTTTCTTCTTTTGATTTGCAAACCTACGTAGGCAACATAAATAATTACAAAATGAAAGTGGTAGGTTTCTTTGCCTGCAATTATAACGAACGCGAGCAGGGCGTATATTTAACGCAATCGTTTATCGACGCCCACGTGATGATTCTGGAACAGAATTTCAACTACACCTCCACCACCAAATACGTTCCGTCGGATGACGAAAAGTATTCGGGAATTATGCTGGAATACGACGGCAAAGCGGAAACCTATAAAAAGCTTGCCGGAAGAGTAAGTATGAAAAACGCCGACGGAAACGACGTTTTCCTGAATATAGAAAACTCGCTATACTCAACGATAGAATTGGCAAACGAAACTGCCGAAACGCTTTCCACGGTATTCCTGTGGGTGGGGCTTGTATTTGCGGTATTCGCCGCCCTCCTCTTATTCAACTTCATTTCCATGTCCATTTCCAACAAGCGCAAGGAAATAGGTATCCTGCGTGCGGTAGGCGCAAGGGGCGTTGACGTCTTTAAAATATTCTTCGCCGAATCGGGAATTATCGTGGGCATATGCACCCTGCTCTCCATAGTGGGCACGGTTACCGTGTGCGCGGTACTCAACACCGTATTGCGCACTCAGCTCGGAATCAGCATAGCGCTGTTCGTGTTCGGCATAGTGTCGGTTGTAATGATGATTGCAATTGCGCTGGTCGTTGCGTTCGTCGCCACCTTCCTGCCCGTATTCTTCGCGGCGCGCAAAAAGCCCGTCGACTCCATACGCGCTTTGTAATAAACGTAAAACAAAAAAGCCCGTGCGCACCAAGCGCACGGGCTTTTACTTTTTGTAGTGACAAGCTTTTATCCGCACAAGCATTTAAAGAACTTGGCTGCGGCGACACGCCGCTTATTGTCTTTCCGCAACCATTTCGGCAAAGAATTCGTCCAGCTCCGCCTGCGTTTTGAAGTTGGCGATATACATAGTGTCGCCCATCGCACCCGAAAGCGCGCGCGGCACCCTGCCCACTATCTTCAGGTTATTATAGAATTTATCGCGTATATCCTGCTCGCGGAATACGTAATGTCTGCCGTCGCGCCTGCCTGCAAACGCGCAGAAATATTTTTCGCCCGTCTGCAAGTCGGACTTATCGAACGCAATCATATCCGCCCAAATCTTGTAAACGTCGGTGGAGTTGGCGTAGTTCATCATATCGGGGGATATGCCGCCCGACGGGCGCATATTGACTTCCAGCGCAACCACCTCGCCCTTCTTGCCTATGTGCTGGTCGCAGGTTAAACGGAAGAACTCGAAATGCACGAAACGGCTCTTTACGCCGAACGCCTTCAACACCTTGCGCCCCGCGGCTCTCACGTCCTCGAATGGCTTGTTGAGAATATAGAAAAGCGAAGTATCGTTTGTGGTCACGACGTCCATAAGCGACAGCGGCGTTACGTTGCCCGTCTCGAAAATGGGCTCGCCCTGACTGTTGACTATCGCGTCGTAGGAGTTGACCTCCGCCTGAATATACTCTTCCATTATATAGGAAACGGGGTATTTGGTCTGGAAAAACCTTTGCAAATCGCCGTCGTTTTCAAGCTTGTGCGTATCGTTTGCGCCCACTCCGTTGTCGGGCTTGACGATTACGGGGTAGCCCACTTCCTCAATGAACTTTTTGCACGTCTTTTCGTCGGTTGCAATGCAGTGGCGCGCCACCTTTATGCCCGCCTTTTTGTAGTAGGTCTTCATCTCCGACTTGAACTTGACCTTGGGCATTTCGTCGATATGGAAGCCCGAAGTTATGTTGAAATCGGTGCGCAGCTTTGCGTCCTGCTCAAGCCAGTATTCGTTGTTGCTTTCCAGCCAGTCAATCTTTCCGTAGCGGAAGGAAAAGAAGGCAACCGCGCGGTAAACCTCGTCGTAATTTTCCAGCGAGGAAACCTTGTAGTATTCGGTAAGGCTTGCCCTCAGCTCGTTGGAAAGCTCGAAATATTCGCTGTCGCCTATGCCCAGAACGTTGAAGCCGTTATTTTTCAATTCCCTGCAAA
Organism: uncultured Clostridia bacterium; assembly: GCA_947177825.1. GTDB lineage: Bacteria > Bacillota > Clostridia > Christensenellales > Borkfalkiaceae > Coproplasma. Next base: position 3,393 of record CAMWWA010000035.1, on the reverse strand, counting down.
AGCGCCAGTACGTATCGGGAAAGTTGGGTGAAATAAAGATAAAGTTATTCATTTTGGTATGTCCTTACACCGCGTTCTCCGCGGTTTATTTTGCCGTTAAAAAAGTGTGATTTTTACGGTTAACCGCCGCATATGCCGCGGTTAACGCCCCTTTTGTCCCTTAAAAGCCCAAAGTTTTCATAAAGAAAGGTATTTCCTTCTCCCAGGAAGCTTCGCTGTGCGTGCCGCCTAAAACGACGCGCGCCGTCACCGCGACTCCCTTTTCGCAGAGCAACGCGAACGTATCTCCGAACAGTCTGCGCTGGGGCGAATGGTTTTTGAATTCCTTCGTGCCGTAGTCGGTGAAAAGCACGCAGTCCGAAGCGAATTTCGCCTTTGTTATAAAGTCGGGAATTTCGCCGTTCTGCACCCACAGGCTGGGCGAAAGCGCCGCGCCGCGCGAGAAATATTTGCCGTACCTTGCAAGCGCGTAAAGAGTCATAAGTCCGCCCATGGAGCTGCCCGCAATAAAGGTGTTGCCCCTGTCGGGCAGGGTGCGGAACTCTCCGTCCACCCAACCCTTGAAGTCGGAAACCAGCCAGTCCATATACTTCTTGCCGCGCCCTTTAATCTTCTGTCCGTGAAAGTCGAAGGTCACGGGCGAGTACTCCGAAAGGCGCATATTGCCCTCGTGGTTGCACTCCACCGCCGCAACGATTACGGGCGTGCCCGTCTTGTCCAGATACTCCTCAAGCCCCCAGCACTTGCCGAAGGTCGCCTCTTCGTCGGTAAACAGGTTGTGCCCGTCGAACATATACAAAACGGGATAGCGCGTATCCCCGTCCTCTTCGTAGCCGACGGGTAAATAGACGTAGGCGCACCTTTGCTTTTCGCCCGTGAGGGACGGAATTTTAATTTGCCTGCGTACTACCATCGTCTTTAATATTGTCCTTTAAAAAAGCCGCAAGGTCCTCGAAGAGCTGGGGCGCGCACACGTCGTTTACAATCTCGTGGCGGCAGCCGCGGTATAAAACCATCGAAACGTCCTTGCCGTATTTCGCCATCTTGCCGCAGAACTTTTCCACTCCCTTGCCGTAATCGCCCACGGGGTCGTCCGCGCCTGCAACTATGAATATAGGAAGCTTATCAGGCACCGCCTTCATAACGGAAGCCTTGCACGCCTCGTGAATTATGCTGAACAAGCCGTAGAATGCGTTGCAGGTAAAGGGCACGCCGCACAACGGGTCTGCGATATAGTTGTCCACGTTTTCGGGATTGGCGCTCAGCCAGTCGAAATGCGTGCGCTTTTCAAATCTCTTATTGTACGAGCCGAACGCGGTGTTGTCGATAAATTTGCTGCGGTAGCGCCAGCCCTTGAACAGCGCGACCAGCTTGGTTATAAACTTTGCGCTTCCCGTGGTTGCCTTGCCCTTGAATCCCGTGCCCATAACGATGGCGCCGGCAAGCTCCGCGCCGTAAAGCGAAATATACTTGCGGCAGAAGAACGAGCCCATGGAATGCCCCATAACGAAATAGGGCAGACCGGGATTTTTTTCCTTTACGATTTCGGTGAGCGCGCGTATATCCTTAAGAACGGGCGAATAGCCCTTCTGTTCGGCAAAATAGCCCAAATCGTCCTCGCCGCAAACCGACTTGCCGTGACCGAGATGGTCCTCCGCGCAGACGGTTATACCCTGCTTGGTAAGATATTCGGCAAGCGGCGCGTAGCGTTCGGCGTACTCCGCCATACCGTGAATAATCTGTAAAACGGCTTTAGGCTCGCCCTCGGCCTGCCATATGCAGGCGTGAATATTAGTCTTTCCGTCGGAAGAAGGATAATATATTTCTTGCATATAAACTCCTGAACAGCGTTTTAATATTCTACGAAAAATTATAGCACTACCGCGCGTGTAAATCAAGTTATTTTTTCGTGAGTATTTTGCGCAGTCCCTTAAAGAAGTGCCCGTCGCAGGCAAGCAGAAAGCCCTGCGCCTGCGCGTCGTTGAAATTCATAAACTGCAACAGCGACCTCAAGCACAGCCAGTCGAACACCATCGATTTGATTCTGTCCTTGGAACGCTTGCTCTGCTTTGCGATTACGCCGAATATTTTTGCAACCAGCCCCTTGCAATATATAAGGTCGGCGACCTGCATATCCAGACTTGCGCGCATACCCTTTTCGGGCGCAACGCGCTGCTCGTCGGGGGATATGTGGCTTTCAAAGTACTCTTTATACGTTTGTTTGACGCCCTGCCCGTCCGCAAGCGCGCCGGTTATTTCCACCGTGCCGGCAAACAATGCGTGCGCGCTGTCCGCGTTCAAAGTCACGTCGTAAACGCCGCCCGCCTCGAAGCGGTGCTTATCCGTATTCCATGTGCGGAAGGAATATTCGTCGAAATCCAGGCTGACTTCCCTGCTCTCCCCCGCCTGCAAAAACACCTTTTTAAAAAGCTTGAGCTCGTATGGCGAAACCTGCAAATTCGCCCTGGGCGCGCGGATATACACCTGCGCAACCGCAGCGCCCGCAACTCCGCCCGTATTCTTTATTGTAAAGCGCACTCCGCGCCCGTCCGCCGCAAAGTCAGAGTACTCGAACTGCGTATAAGAAAGCCCGTACCCGAACGGATATTTGACGGGAACGCCGAACGAATCGTAATACTTATATCCGACGTATATGCCCTCGGCGTAGTCGCTCCTTAAAGGGCTGTCCGCATACACCTGTGCGCACGGCTCGCCGTCCTCCTTCAAGGGATACGTTTCGGCAAGTCTGCCCGACGGATTGACCTCGCCCGTAAGCGCGCGCACCACCGCTCTTGCGCCGCTCTGTCCGCCCAGATGAGCGAGAAGCAGCGCGTCCGCGTGAACGTCCCAGTCCGTGAGCACGGCGCTGCCGCAGGACAAAACGACGACTATTTTTTTGCCTAGCTTTGCAAGCTTTTCAATCAGTTCTATCTGGTTTGCGTTGATGGAAAGCTCGGTTCTGTCGCATCCCTCGGACTCCTTGTTTTCGTCCAGACCTAGGCAAAGAACTATCGTGTCCGCACGCTTTGCAAGGCGGACGGCGCGCCTTATCCGCGCTTTGCTTTTGCCGCCCGCGCGCTTGAAACCGCGCGCAAAACCGATATAATTCAAGGGCGATTTTTTAATTTCCCCCAGTATATTGTCAAGTGAAGTGGGCACAATCTGCGAAGAACCCGCGCCCTGATAGCGCGGCGTTCTTGCAAAATCGCCTATAACCGCCACCCTTTCGCCGTTTTTTAAAGGCAGCGCTCCGCCCTCGTTTTTCAACAGCACCAGGCTGCCCGCGGCAACCCTTGCGGCAAACTCGGCGTGTTCCTTTTTGTCGTAGGGCTTGTTTTCGATTGCCTGCGACTTGCACGCAAAATTCGCAATGCGCTCCACGCTGTCGTCCAC
>CAMWWA010000034.1 GCA_947177825.1 uncultured Clostridia bacterium | reverse complement strand
ATTATTATGTTTTTTGGAACTCAGCTCGATTTGGTAATAGTATTTTTCATCCTCATCATAGGCAGAACGGTCGATATGTGCCTTTCTTCCATAAGAACGGTTTTTACCGTAAAGAGTAAGCCGCAGATTGCCGCGCCTATCGGCTTTATAGAAGCTTTCTTCTGGTTTATGATTGTCAAGGCTGCGCTTGATTATGCAATTACCAATCCCGTAGTAGATACTATCGTTCTCGCGCTTGCATATTCTTTGGGCTTTGCACTCGGCACTCTGCTTGGCGGAATTCTTTCCAAAAAATTCGTTAAATCCAAAATCAAAGTGCAGATAGTTTTAAGCTGTAAGAACGACGACCTTGTAAAAGAATTAAAGGAAAAGGGGTACGGTCAGACCATTATAACCGCAAAGGGCGCCAACAACAATACGGAAACCTATATGATTTTTATTGAAACCAACAGCGATAAATTAAAACAGCTGAGGGAAATTATAAATACCATGGATGCAAAAGCTTTCGTGTCCGTTACCGAAAGTAAGTCGGTCTTCAACGGCTTCTTCGGACCTTCCGTGAGGAAGTGAGTATAGAATAAAGGTAGAGCGGCGAGCGCATTTCTGCGCTCGCCGCTTTTTATACGCACACTTCGCTTTAATTGTATTGACAAGATTTCCGTAATTTGCTAAAATAAAAAAGCTAAATCAAATTGAATAAATTTTTTTCACACGAGTATAGCTATTGGTAGAACTATACTCCATTAGTCGCATACAAATCTCGTGTGGATTTCAATTTGGTTTAGCAACTAAGCGATGAACGGTATATTCTGCGGTGCTGTTCTCGCAAGGGAGCGGCATCTTTTTTTATGTTTTCGTGTGTATTTTTCGGTCATAGGAATATGAATGTGGAACCATACAGAGAGAAGCTTTTGCATATAATTACAGAACTGATAGAGAACAATGGAGTAACGCAATTTTATTCCGGTTGCCGCGGCAGCTTTGACATCTATTGCAGTTCTCTGATTCACGAACTTAAAGTACGATATCCGCAAATCAAAAACTCTATGGCGCTAGCGTATTTACCCGATTACGCTTTCAGACTGCCGAAATACTTTGACGACAGCATATACCTTTTGGAAAGGCAAGTGCCCAAACGGTTGGCTATTATCGAAACCAATAAACGATTGGCTGACAGGGCTGACTATATTGTCGCGGGAGTTATGAATCACGGCGGAGGAGCATATGCCGCCATAGAGTACGCCCACAAAAGAAAAAAGCCAATCATAAGTGTGATTGACGGGTGGGAGGTATAATTTAGGTATCAAGGTGCACCATTATAAGAACCTTATTTTTTTAATGGGGGACGTACACAACAAGGTCGAAGAAGTCTCCGATTTCATTCCGAGTACGAAGTAAGCCGTGTGCGTTGCACTCATCTATTTTTTGTTTGGTGCAGACCTGATATAGCAAGGCAGCAGTTTTGTTGCCTTGCTTATTTATTTGTAATCTCTGCCGGGAATACTTCGGCTACGCCTCGTGCGACGCAAAGCGTCGGGCGAACCCTCCGTGTTCGTAATTCCGAAAGGAATTAGCAAAAAATAGCGGAAGCAAAATGCTTCCGCTATTTTTTGGTGACCCTGCCGGGAATCGAACCCGGGATTGAGCCTTGAGAGGGCTCCGTCTTAACCGCTTGACCACAAGGCCGTCGTTCAATTGCGTAGTGATTATAACATATCGCTTTTGGCTTGGCAAGCAAAATTTGCGTGTGTTTTATAAAAATGTTGTCCGCCGCCTATTGAAAATCGCGCCGCCGACTGCTATAATCAGGTAAAGAGTGTACCAAAGATGAACGTTTTCAAAGCAATTCTTGATTCAATCTTTCCCGAAAATTTTACCTGCGAGCTTTGCGGTATAGAAATTTTCGACGGGGACCGCTTTTGCAAAGACTGCAGGAAAACAATCATATTTAACGACGGAGTCACCTGCCCCGTGTGCGGCAGAATGACCGACGTTGCCGAGCTGTGCCTCGACTGTAAAGCTCTTGCGCCGATTTACGACAGGGCGGTTTCCGCGCTGGAATATTCGGACGGCGCTAAAAAACTCGTGCTCGCGTTCAAGGACGACCGCCCGTATTTAAAGAACTATTTCGCTCAATTGCTCTATAAAAAGTGTGCGCAGTTCACCGACGCCGAAGCAATTTGCTTCGTGCCCATGACCGCAAAGGCGCAGGGCAGGCGCGGCTTCAACCAGGCGTATCTTCTTGCAAAAGAGCTTTCAAAAATAATGAAACTGCCGCTTTTAAAGGGCGCCATACGAAAGGTCAAAGACACCGCACAGCAAAAATCCTTGTCGCGGACGGACAGGGAGCAAAACTTAAAATCGTGTTTCAAAGCAGACCGCGCTGCAGTCAGGGACAAGACCTTAATAGTGGTGGACGACGTTATGACCACAGGCGCAACCGCGGACGCCGTGTGCGGCGAACTCAAAAAGCGCGGCGCAAAAAAGCTGTATTTCGCAACCGTCGCATCCGTGCGGTACAGCGGCGAATTGTAACCTGGCGGTATGGATATAATAATATAAAAGGAGTGCGTATGGAAGAAAAAGGGGTACAGGCGGCAACGACGCCCAAAAATATTCTGGCGCGTATGCAGGTGGCGCACCTGGGCAAAATCACGTTCAACTTGCAGTTTCTCGCCGTGGCGGTAATGGCGGCAAGCGTGCTTTCGTTTCTGGCGATGGCTGTTTTCTATTTGTTATTGTTAGCGGTCACGTTAGTGACCTTGGGCTTGATTTACGCCGCATATCCGTCGCTTAAAGATTTATGGTCGGGCGGCGCGGTTCTGGAAAGCATTTTCAACACGCTTGCGGCAAGCTGGCCTTACGCCGTTCCCGCGGCGCTGGCGCTCTCGGTCGCGTCCATAATTTTTCTGTGCTTCGACTACCGCCAAAAGCACGTCGCGCGCATAACAATATCAGCGGTAATCGCCGTCATTTCGGTTATCGTTCTGGTTATAAAGCTTGTCGGAGGTGCCGCATAATGAACGTGCTGAACCTCAGAATTACGGGCGCGCTGCGCGGCGATACCTTCGTCACGGTGGACGGCGAAAGGGTGGAGGGCACTTCCTGTGCGATTCAGACGGAAAAGGCGCAGGTCCGCGTAGCCGTATGCAGATATCTGGACGTTGGCGGACCGCTTTGGTTTATAACCCAGCTGCTGTTTTTTATTATCAGTATTTTCGGCATTTTCGACGCGCGCGGCAGGGGCAAATACCTTGTTGCCGACTGTCAGACGGATATCTATTTAAAGCAAACCTGCGATTTGACGGTAAGGATAAATCCGCCCAAAAAGAACGCGAAGGTGGCGGAGTTCACTGGCGATATCTGGCTGGCGGAGTGGTCGAACAAATACGTTGCCGACAAGCGCGCAAAGAAGATATGTTTGGCGCTCAACCTCACCAAACTGTTTTTAGCTCTGGCAGGAATCGGCGGTTTAATCGCGTTAATCGTGCATTTCCTAGGGTTTATATAAAAGATAAAAAACCGTGCAATAAGCACGGTTTTTTTGTTTTGGTGGAGTGGGTAGGAAAATGAAAGGAGTTTTAGTTAAGAAATTGTTTCTTTCAATTCGTTAAATTTCATAACTTGATAACCAAATTTTTTCATTTTAGCATATAATTTTAAATCATCAGTTAATAATATATAATTATGACTAACTGCAGTTGCTGCAATTATAGCGTCAGCAACATTGCTACAATTTTTATTTAATATATTTTTATATGCCATAGAAGTTGATGCGCTACAAAAAGTAGATTCACCGTCTAATTTTGAATGCCCAAGTATAAAAATTGAGTTGGGCAAATATTTTACTCCTACTTTAAGTAATGAAATAATGTTGTATGTTGGATTGTATGATTTATTGTTACTAACTTCCTCTACAGCTTCACGACAAATAAAAAATTCAACTTCTGGGTGAGCTTTTATAAGCTCTATGTTATTTGCTAATTTATCAATTGCATTATTATCTAGTAAAATTTTCATATTTTAATGACCTTAATTTACTGACCAATTGATATTTCTACTTTTGTGCTTTCTCAATTATTTTTGACAAAATATCACGTACACCAACTTCGTATTCGTTAAACTCATCAATATTGGTGTCTTTCAACCATAATTGACCTTCACCAACATTACCTCGATGTTGACCAATTGAGTAATATTTGTTGTTTGCAACTTCTTCGCTTGAAAGCACCCAATAGCGAATTTTATCACGCCAAACTGCAATCCACACAAATACATCACAACAAGCGGGTTTAATTTGTTGAAAATTCATATCAAAACCAGCCATAGAATCGCTTGACAATGCTTTAATAATTAACGAATCTCCACTTTTGCGTTTGACGGCACGAGAAGCCTTGACTTCAATTCTTATACCCTCGTACCAAAAATCGTATTGCCCCGAATAATCTTTGTCGTAAGCAGTGGAGGGTATTTTTAATTCAGGGACAACCTCATTCAAATGACGTTGTGCCCAAGTCTCACCAAATGTTCGAGGAGCAGTGATTTCAAAAACATAGAGGTATTTATTGCGTTCCAAATATGAATTGCGTATATTCAAATACTCTTGTAAATTAATTGTATTAGTAGCAATTAGATGACTAATGACATATTCAAATTTATTAAAAGGATAAACTGAATATAAATCGTCTAATCGTTCATCGCTCAAATCAATAGAGCTATTCGTATTGCTTTTCATATCTTTTATTTTGCACTTTAATTCATTTATTAAACGTTCCACTGATTTTCTCCCTAATGTGCTTTATTTGTAAGTCGGTTATATCAAATAACTTATATATTTCTTCCTGTAGCTTAATAATAGCATTGTCATCGCCATCAAGAATGTCCTGAACATATGAAGACAATGTAATATCTTGCGACTGTGTTATGTCTATAAAAGGTAATTCGATTAAGTTTCCTTTTAGTATTTTGATTTCTGAGAATAGGGTGCAATAAAGATATTGGTATATTTCACTATTCAAAAAACCTAAAACGGTTTTTATAGACATATTCGGAATTTGCGGGATTAAAATGTTTGCACTATTTAAAAAAAGAGATGCGGTATTGTCATACGCAAAAACCAATTTGTTTGATATGAATTTGTATACTAATTTTTCGTTTGCACGATAGTATTCTTCTTTTGCTACTTGCTGTAATTGTTTTCTATCGTAATAAATATAATTTTTTGCAGGTTTTAATCTATATGGCATAATTTCTTTGCCAGTATAAATTTTTTCAAACCCATTTTCGGGGTGAGGAATGAGTTTTGTTTTATTATCACCTGTAACAACGCCTAATGCCCAAATACTATTACCTAAATTGTATTTTCCTCTTTTTTTAACTTTTTCAATAATTGAAATGTCTTCTTTATTAAGAATACTAAATACGCTGTTTTCAGTTTGTGAAAATACAGTTTTAGGTATGATGGTGGTAGAATTATTTTTTCTAATGCTTACGGAAGGCGTTTGTGGCGCTTTTTTGTGTAACAAATCTATTATCTTTGTGGTAACGCCATTAAATGTATTCGAATAAAAATATATCTGTTGTAAATCGCCATTATGTAAAATGTATTCTCGTATATCTTTATGTGCTTTTACATTTAAGATGGATTCGGGGAATAAAAAACGAATAATTCCATCATCTTTCAGTTGATAATACGCTTTTTCAAAAAACAAAGAAAATGATTCTTTTGACACTATTGTATTTGAAATTGACTTAACAGAACTTGTAACACCCCACGGTGGATTTGTGATAATATAATTATATTTGTCTTTGATGATATTACTATTTTCAAGATAGTCATAACAATAAACTTGCGGTGTAAACTCATAATCGGCATATTTTAACAGCAAATTTACTTTGGCTAACATAACGGCTATCGGATTAATATCTGCACCAAAAATTTGATACGGTTTAACATTTTTCAAAGCCAATAAAAAAGCCCCACTGCCGCAACACGGGTCAAAAAAAGTTTCTTCGTGAGAAAAGTCCAAATTCTCCGTCATATTAGCGGTTATGCTATTAGTGGTGTAATATGTGCCGGTAATATTCTTTTCACCCTCACTTAATAGGCTTTGATATATTGTACCTAAAATGTCTTTTTCGTCATTGGGCAAAAAGATATTTAATAACTCATTTATTAGATTATGGTTTGCATATTCCGTAAGGGTTTGCTGTACGTGCGGTTTATCTATTAAATTTTGTTTTGTAAGTATATTTATAGACAACGAATATAAAGCATCAAAAATATCGCATTTTAATCGACGGATACACTCAGATATATTTTCAACAACTTTAATGTTATTTGCATTAGAGAAATATTCAATAGGAACAATAACTTTTTTTGAAAGTTTTTTATTGGCGCGTGAATTAAGTTTAGAATTTGCCGAATAGTCAAGCTTACTCCAATTACGTATCGTAGCATTTGAGATTAAAGCATTTACTTGCAATTCTTCATTAGGCATTTAACTACTCCTTTGAAAATATTATAGCATAATGCTCTTTTATTTTCAAGTGTATTTATATAATCAAAAATGAGCTTTTGTTCTGTGACTGTGCTTGATGTAACGAGTGGGAGATAGTTGGGCTACTGCGCGCGCAAGCGTGCTCGTGCCGTTGCGTTGCAACGGGGCGAACCGCATTGGTTCTTCGCGCAAACTATATCAAAATAAAAAAGCTGTGATGAACACAGCCTTTTTTGTTTTGGTGGAGATAGTTGGGCTCGAACCAATGACCTTTTGCATGTCAAGCAAACGCTCTAACCAACTGAGCTATACCTCCGCGGATTGCTATTATTATATATGCAAAATAACTTTCCGTCAATCGATTTCACTTTACGCCGCAAAATTTCTTACAAGCCCTCAATCAAATCCTTCAAATCGTCCTTGTCGGTAATCTGGCGGATAACGCGGCAGGGGTTGCCCACCGCAAGCGAATTTGCGGGAATATCCCTCGTCACAACGCTGCCCGCGCCTATAACGCAGCCTTCGCCAATCGTTACGCCGCCAATCACGGTAACGTTGCCGGCAAGCCAGCAGTTTTTGCCAATCTTAATAGGCTTTGCGTATTCGTAATCGAAAAGCGTGCCGTCGGCTTTTTTGCGCATATTTCTCTGTTGCCAGCGGAAGGGGTGGACGGGCGTCAGCAGCGATACGTTCGGACCGACGAAAACGTTGTCGCCTATTTCCACGGGGCAGCAGTCCAGCACGGTGAAATTAAAGTTGGCGTAAAAGTTTTCGCCGATTAAAATGTTGTCGCCGTAGTCGCAGTAAAACGGTCCCTGAATGTATGTGCCCGTCTTCGCGTTCGGCAACAGGTTTTTAAGAATTTTGCCGCGCTTTTCCTGCTCGGTTTCGTATGTGCGGTTATAGTCCGTGCAAAGGTTGTGCGCCTCGGCGCGCCGCGTTGCCAGCTGTTCGTCGCTGGCGTCGTAAACCTTGCCTGCAATCATTTTCTCTCTTTCCGTCATAAAAACACCTCGCAAATGCAAATAAAAAATTTGATTATTGTCCGAACAAATATTATAATTATTTCAACGAATTGTCAAGGACATACGAATGAACGCAATCACCGAACGGATATTCCGCTACAAAAAAATAAATTTCTCCAAGCTCGAAGAATACGGCTTTACCAAGACGGAAGGCAAATTCGTATATCAAACGCCCATTATTCAGGGGCAGATGCGCCTTACCGTCTGCATTGACGGGCAGGGGGATATCGCAACCGAGGTGCTCGATTTGGATACAGAGGAGCCGTATACGCTCTTTCTTGCGCCCGAAGCGGTCGGCGAGTTCGTCGGCTCGGTGCGTTGCGCTTACGAAAACGCGCTTGAAGATATCGCCGGGAAGTGTGCGGAAAGGCAGGTTTTCAAAAGCGCGGTCACGCACGAACTGTTCGATTACGCTTATAAAAAGTACGGCGATAGCCCCGAATATCTTTGGGAAAAGTTTCCCGACTGCGCCATTATCCGCCGCAAGGACAACGCCAAGTGGTATTGCGCCGTTCTCACCGTCAAGGCGTGCAAAATAGGTTTGGAGGGGGAGCAAGTGCTGGAAGTCGTCGACCTGCGCGCAGACCCCGACGAGCTTGCAAAGCTGATTGACAACCGCAAGTATTTTGCCGGCTACCATATGAACAAAAAGCACTGGCTGACCATTCCGCTCGACGGCACAGTTTCAATCGAAGAAATCTGCCCGCGCTTAGACCAAAGCTACGTTCTGGCTAAAAAGTAAAATCGTTACAAACCATTCAATAATATCGCCGAACTAATCTGCGGTTACTGTGTTTATGTACTCTTTGATTTCTCGCATCAAATCATAGGGATTTTCAACGTAATCGAACCGTATGGAAGCGGTAGGGCTTTTAAATGATAACGAGCCCGTCATTGTTTTTCCTTTGTCCAATAAACCGACGTCAACGGAGGTAGAGGTAATAAACTTATAGTCAAGCGTTTTATAGTCTACGCCAATCGTTCCTTTGCGTACAATCAAACGCTTATTAGTGTAGGCATAATACAAATTTTTGTAGCTGTGCGCATAAAGCAACGGAATGATAAAAAACAACGTGCAAGCCATTATTACGATAAAATGCGGTAAAAATATCGGAATTATAAGCGGCATAAGAAAAAATTTCCAATACCTGCTTTTCGAAGGTTTGATAATTTTTACGATTTGCTCGTCTTTTTCCAAAATATCGTCGAATAAATGCTCCATAATTTACTCTCCTTATTAAAGAATCAATTCAAATATTGTCGTTTTTATAGTTGCACTCCAAAACGCTTATATTTTCAAAATTGCAAACTTTTTCATATCTATTCTTTATCATTCCATAAATTCAGGCGGGATTCATATTCACGCTCTCTTTTTATAATTTTCGCAAGTTTATAAAATATGATTATCGCGCCAACCGTGCTGCCGGCAGAAACCAGATAAGCTACTACTATCAACAGAACGTGGGTGGGGGACTTATACAGAACGTCGTCCGGATTTTTCGGGTTATAATAAACCGTGACGGTTTCGCCTATATTTGCAGGCTCGTAGGTGTGACCGCCGTTATTCAATGCAACTTTCGTGTAAGTTCCTTCGCCGACGGTGAACTCCACAACGTCGTAATAATAGCCGTAATCGTCGTCCCGCATATAATAGTGGTCAACGACAACCGCTTCCGTGCGTACGTACGAGTCCGCCAATAGCTCCTTATAAAGAATGAATGACGCGGTAAAAGCGCAAAGCAGACTGACGAAAATTGTAGCAATTCCGCCAATGATATACGGCGCTTTATCAACCTTTTCCATAGTATCATCTCCGTAAGCATATAATAGCACTCCGGCAAAGAAGTGTCAAATCCTGACGCCGTACACAAACGAAAAGACCTTGACGGAAGTCAAGGTCTTTTCGTGGTGGGAGGTGGTGGATTCGAACCACCGAAGTCGGAGACGTCAGATTTACAGTCTGATGCATTTGGCCACTCTGCAATCCGCCCAAATATTCAATTAAACCGCTTTTGCGGTAGTGGAGGTGTATGGAGCTGGTGACTGGAATCGAACCCGCAACCTGCTGATTACAAATCAGCTGCTCTGCCAGTTGAGCTACACCAGCAAAACCGCTTAAAATATTTAAGTGGTGCCTTGGGGTGGAATCGAACCGCCGACATATGGATTTTCAGTCCACCGCTCTACCGACTGAGCTACCAAGGCGTTAAGCGCCGAAACGACGCTTTAAAAAAATATGGCGACCCGAAACGGGCTCGAACCGTCGACCTCCAGCGTGACAGGCTGGCGCTCTAACCAAACTGAGCTATCGGGCCAAAATAATATTGATGTTTTAATGGTGGGCCTTCACGGACT
>CAMWWA010000033.1 GCA_947177825.1 uncultured Clostridia bacterium | reverse complement strand
ATACCACACTCGCGCGACAAAGTATATAATTTCAAGTAATAATTTTAAAAATTTAACGCAGTTAAAATACGGTTTAAACGGCAGGAAATTACAAATTGGCGCGGCGGTTTGCAATTTACTTGACTTTTCGGCTTGGCAAGAATACACTTGATTTATATTTTTTTATGGGCGCATTATTGCCAAGTGCGCGCCGAAGGAGATTTTTATGGCTGACAAGAGAAAGGTTACGCAGGAAAAGCTGGTAGCCCTTTGCAAGAACAGGGGCTTCATCTTCCCCGGAAGCGAAATTTACGGCGGACTTGCCAACACGTGGGACTACGGTCCCCTCGGCGTTGAATTCAAAAACAACGTAAAAAAAGCTTGGTGGAAAAAGTTCGTGCAGGAAAACACGCTTAACACGGGACTTGACTGCGCGATTTTAATGAACACGCGCACCTGGAAGGCGAGCGGACACCTGGGCGGTTTTTCCGACCCCCTTATGGACTGCAAGAACTGCAAGACGCGCCACAGAGCAGACAATTTGGTTGAGGCTTACTGCTTAAAGCACGGGCTGGACGTCAAAGTGGAATCTATGGACAACGACGCGCTGGAAGCGTTCATCCAGGAAAAGTCCATCGTTTGCCCCGCGTGCGGCAAGAGCGACTTTACCTCCATTCGCAAATTCAACCTTATGTTCAAGACCTATCAGGGCGTAACCGAGGACAGCGTCAACACCGTATACCTCCGCCCCGAAACGGCGCAGGGCATATTCGTCAACTTCAAGAACGTGCAGAGGGCGAGCCGCATGCGCGTGCCCTTCGGCATAGGTCAGATAGGCAAGTCCTTCCGCAACGAAATCACGCCCGGCAACTTCATTTTCCGCGTGCGCGAGTTCGAGCAGATGGAGCTTGAATTTTTCTGCAAGCCGGGCACCGACCTCGAATGGTTCAACTACTGGAAAAACTACTGCAAGGACTTCCTTTTGTCCCTGGGCATGAAGGAAGAAAACCTGCGCCTTCGCGACCACTCGCCCGAAGAGCTTTGCTTCTATTCCAAGGCGACGACCGACTTCGAGTATAAGTTTGCGTTCGGCTGGGGCGAACTTTGGGGCGTTGCCGACAGGACCGATTACGACCTGACGCAGCACCAGACCGAGAGCGGCGAAAGCATGGAATACACCGACCCCGTTACCAACGAAAAGTACGTGCCTTTCGTTATCGAGCCGTCGCTGGGCGTAGAGCGTATGGTGCTTGCGTACCTGACCGACGCGTACGACGAGGAAGTGCTGGACGAAGCCAAAAACGACGTGCGCACCGTGCTTAGACTCCACCCCTTCCTTGCACCATACAAGGCGGCTATTCTGCCCCTGCAAAAGGGACTTTCCGACAAGGCTGACGAGGTTTACAAAAAGCTTGCAAAGAAGTTTGCCGTGACCTACGACGTGACGGGCTCCATAGGCAAGCGTTACCGCCGCCAGGACGAAATTGGCACTCCCTACTGCATTACGGTTGACTTCGACACGCTTGAAAACGACACCGTTACCGTGCGCGATAGAGACAGCATGCAGCAAATTCGCCTGCCCATATCCGACCTTGAAGCGTACATCGAAAAGAGCTTAGAATTTTAAATGGAAAAGTTTTTACGGGCAACGGTTGCCTCGCTTGCGCTGTTTATCGGTGTTGCGTTTGCCGGGTGCGCAGCTTCGCCTTATTCTACCTTCAAAAAGAATACGGGCATTGCAGTACCCGAATGCGGAGCGGTCAGCACGACGGACACGACGGGTTGGTTCGGCGACGGCGAGCTTATTTACACCTTCTGTTTAGACGAGGACGGCGGTCGGACATTTGAAAATAAAGTTACTACCGCCAAGCATTGGCAGAGCCTGCCGATGACTGAAACTCTCGACCGCGTAGTATACGAACATTTCGGCGGTAAAATTCCGCGCATTGAAAACGGCTACTACTTCTTCTACGACGAGCAACACAAAACTCACGCGGATAATGAGGTAGAAAATTCCAACTCCTACGATTTCGTCATAGGTATGTACGACTCGGAAAACCGCACGGTTTATTATTACGAACAACACACATAAAAAAGCAATTAACCGCGGTATATGCCGCGGTTAATTGCTTTTTCTTTATATTTTTACTGCTCTTCGCCGAATATGGAATTGATTATTCCCTGCCCGACCTTCTTGGTCAAACGCTGTTTAAGTGTAGGCTTTTTTGCCTTTTTGGCTTTCTTCTTTTCCACCTCTATACTGCCTTCCAGATTCATTGACCTGCACGGGTCTACAACTATATAGCCGCACTCCAGCGCATAGCTGAACACGTTTTTCAGAACGCCCTCGACTACAGCCCTGTCCTCCTCCGGAGCGCGGTCGACCACGGCAAAAATGTGGTTTGCGTTAATGTTGCCCAGCTTGCGCTTGCCCAGCACGGGAAGCAGATAACCGTCCACGCATTTACTTATATCGTCCATGTAAGTTTTGGATACTTTCTGTATGGTTTTTGAAGTCGCGCTTTCGGACATTAAAAGCTGGTACCATTCCAGCACGACGAACGAAAACGTCAGCTTGACTTTGGTGGGCGACATAAGCCAGCGCGCAAGCCCTGCAAAGCCGCCGAATATAAGCGGCAAAATCGAGAATATAACGAACACGATGGATATTATCAGCGCGACCGTATCCATTGCGACGGATATAATGTCGCCCGTGCCCGATACCATAGTCATTATGACCGCCGAAATACCCATTGCAAGCGAAGCAACGCGCACGACGAAACGGAAAATCCTCATTATCTGGTTCTTGCGCTTTACGTTCTTGGTCGTAGCGCTGGAACCCCAAACGAGGCTCACCGTTATAAGCGCGATTGTAAGCGCGATATGCACGCCGATTATGCTGTAAGCGACCACCTGCGAGGTGTACGAAGCAATCTTCATTACGCCCGAAAAGACCATGAACATTACGTACAGGAAGGTGAACACAGCCGAAAGCACGGTACTGAACATGTTCAGTCGCCTGATTATCTGCGCGCGGTTGGAATAAACCGATTTTACAAGACAGCGCAAATCGAACACGTCCTTTGCGAGCGTGAACGTTTCCTCCGCCGTTATGGTGTGGCGTACTTCCCTTATCACCTGTTCGACGTCGGGCTTGTCGTCTACAACCGCTTCCGAAAGCGCCTCCACCATTTCGAACGACTCTTCCGTATTTTCGTTTGTCGTTTCTTTGGTCGTTTCCTTTATTTCCGTGTTGCGGGGTTTCATTTATTTTCCCTCCGTTGCTCCTTATCCAATCAGTTCGCCGTAGCGGGAATACAGCTCTTCCAGTCTTTCGCGCACGCCCTTCAACAGGTCGAGCACCTCCGAAAGCTTTTTATAGTCGCCCGTCACTTCGGGGTCGGCAAGCTTTGCGTTCAGCTCCTGCTCCTCCCGTTCTCCGTCGGCAATTTGCTTTTCCAAATTTTTTACTTCCGCCTTAATCTGAGCTTCACGCGCGCGCTCCTTTTTGGAACGGTACGAGCTTGCGCGCTCGGCTTCGTATTCCTGCATTTTCAACTGCTCTTCGCGCGCCCTCTGCTCTTCCGCGGCAAGAGATTTTTGCCTTTTATATCCCTCGTAACCGTCCGCGAAAAGCGTGAGTTTTTTATCCTCGATTTCAGCCACACCGTCCGCGATTGCCGATATAAAATATCTGTCGTGCGAAACGAAGATAACCGTGCCCCCGAAAGCCCTTAACGCCTCCTCCAGACTCTCCCTTGCGGGCAGGTCGAGGTGGTTTGTCGGCTCGTCCAGAACAAGCACGTTGCCGTGTGCGTTTTCGAACACGCACAGCGCAAGTTTGGCACGCTCGCCGCCCGAAAGCGACGACACCTTTTTATCTATATCCTCGGGCATGAGTCCGCACCGCGCAAGCGACGCGCGCACCTCCGTCTGCGAGTATGAAACGTGTCTTTCCCACAGCTCCTGCAGGACGGTATTTTCGCCGTTTAAGTTGGTCATTTCCTGGTCGTAATAGGCGAACGCAACGTACCTGCCTAGCGTTATCGACGGGTTGTTTCCGCCCGTAATCGCCTTTAAAAGCGTGGACTTACCCGCGCCGTTATCGCCGACTATCGCAACCTTCTGACCGCGCAAAATATCCAATTGACCCCCGGATATTAGCCGTTTACCGCCTATTTCGAGGTTTAAACCGCGGATATTTACAACTTCCTTGGCAGGTTCCTGATTAAAAGTAAAATTAAACCTGGGCGGCCTGGGCGGCGTGAAGGGCTTTTCCAGAACGTCCATTCTTTCAAGCTGTTTAACCCTGCTCTGCGCGCTCTTTGCGGTGGTTGCGCGCACTATGTTTTTATCGACGTAGGTCTGTAATTTTTTTATCTCTTCCTGCTGCTTTTCGTACTCTTTCAAAGCGCGCTCGTAAGCCTGCGCCTTTAATATTTTATACTTGGAATAGTTGCCCGGATATACCGTCAGCCGCCTATTTTCTATCTCGGCAATTCTGCCCGTAACCCTGTCCAGAAAGTACCTGTCGTGGGACACGACGAACACCGCGCCCTTGAACGATTGCAGGTAGTCTTCCAGCCAGTACAAAGTCTTTACGTCAAGGTGGTTCGTCGGCTCGTCCAGCACCAGCAAATCGGGGCTTTCCAAAAGCAGTCTTGCAAGCTTCAACCTGGTCTTTTCGCCGCCCGACATACTGTCTATCTGACGGTCTAAAAAGTCGCCGAAGCCCATACCGCCGAGCACGGTTTTAATCTTTACGTCTACGTTGTAGCAGTCGCGCGAGGCGACGAACTTTTCAAGCGCGTCAATCTTTTGCGTGAGTACGGAATACTCCTTCCCGCCGTACTCGCACACGGCAAGTCTGGAAGAAAGCTCGGCAAGCTTTTCCACGGCGGCAAGCTCCTCTCTGAACACCTCGCGCATTTCGCCGTAGACGGTGTTCGCGCTGTCGTAGCCGCCGTTCTGTTCGAGGTAGCCAATCCTTATTCCGTTCTTCTTTATAATCTCGCCTTCGTCGGGCAGAAGCTCCCCCGAAAGTAGTTTGATGAGCGTTGTTTTTCCGGCGCCGTTTTCGCCTACGAGTCCTACTCTTTCCCCCTCGTTTACGGCAAAGCTCACCTGCGAAAATATTAAATTATCGCCGTAGCCGAAGCCGACGGAAGAAAAGTTTATAAGCATTTTTTAAAAGTCCCAGTTAGGAATGAAGTCGGTCTTTGCGCTCTCCCTGTCCTGCAAAAACACGTTGGCAAGCCCCAGCCTTTGCACAGCGGAAAGCACGCTTTTATACTCCCTGTCGGTTATCCTTCTTTTAAGCTCGGGGAATCTGTCCGCTTCGCCGAACGGCGTATACTGGCTCATCAGGCTGAAATAGACGTCCTTGGGCAGAGTCGCAACGAACTCCGCCACCTTTATGCTGTCGTACGCGGCGAGGGGCAGAATGAGATGCCGCACTATGCACCCCGAAAGCATTTTGCCGCTCTCGTCGAATTTCAAAGGCTTTTGCGCCATGAACTCAACCGCGGGAAGCGCGTACTTTGCATAGTCCGCCCTGCCCGTGTACCGCTCCGACAAGAACGGGTCGGTAAACTTTAAATCGGGCAGATATATATCCGTAAAGCCGTCCGCAATTTTAAGCGTATCTATCTTTTCATAGCCGTGGGTGTTGTATACCACGGGGATATTCGGGCGGTAAATCCCGAACGCCTCGGAAATTTCGCTAACGTAGTGCGTGGGCGTAACCAGGTTTATGTTGTCCGCGCCCCGCTCCTCAAGCTCCCTGAAAATATCCGCAAGCTGCTTGACGGTTATCTCTTTTCCGCGCTCGTTGCGCGAAAGCTCATAGTTCTGGCAGAACGCGCACCTAAGCGAACAGCCGCAAAAGAATACGCAGCCGCTCCCCTTGCCGTGGGAAATCACGGGCTCCTCGAAGGGGTGCAGATAGTATTTTGCTATTTTAACGCCCTTTACGCCGCAGTAGCCGGCGCTCTTTTTACGGTCGGCGCCGCAGGAAACCGGGCAGAGCGCACAATTCATAATCCTATTGTAACATATAAATTGCAAGTTGTAAATACGTCAAATTTATTTGACAATATTTTCTTTGCGGTATATAATGACGAAGTAACCTATAGAGAGTGTGCGAGAGAACGGCTCTGCGACCACACAGCAACCTGCTTTGCAAGGTGCTAATACCGTACCGATGGGTAAAATACGAAGTTTGCACCCGTTCGGTTACCGAACGGGTTTTTCATTTTTACATAGAGGAAAAACACAATGAAAAAATTTTTTACAAGCGAGAGCGTAACCGAAGGACATCCCGATAAAATTTGCGACGCGATTTCCGACGCGGTTGTGGACGCCATTTTGTCGCTCGACCCCTACGCGCGCTGCGCCGTGGAGTGCTGCGCCTTCTACGACGGTCTATTGATTATGGG
Source organism: uncultured Clostridia bacterium (assembly GCA_947177825.1). GTDB lineage: Bacteria > Bacillota > Clostridia > Christensenellales > Borkfalkiaceae > Coproplasma. The sequence goes on along the minus strand of CAMWWA010000033.1, from coordinate 3,695 downwards.
CGAAGTGACGACGACCGCACGGGTAAATTACGAGCAGATAGCGCGCGACACCATTAAAAGGATTGGCTATACCTTCGGCAGCTTTGCCTACGACAAGTGCAGGATAACGGTTGCCGTGCACGGTCAGAGCCCCGACATTGCGCAGGGCGTCGATAATTCGCTTGAAAACAGGTCGGGCGAAAAGTCCGCCGAAGACGAGCTGGGCGCGGGCGACCAGGGAATGATGTTCGGCTACGCGTGCTCCGAAACCGAGGAGCTTATGCCCCTTGCCCTCACCATTGCGCACAAGCTTGCAAGGCGTTTAACCGACGTGAGAAAGAGCGGACTTCTTTCCTACCTCCGCCCCGACGGAAAGACGCAGGTGACCGTTGAGTACGACGGCGACACACCTAAGCGCATTGACGCGGTTGTCGTATCTTCCCAGCACGACGAAAGCGTTACGCAGGAGCAGCTGCGCGCCGATATAATCGAACACGTTATCAAGGCGACCGTGCCGGCAAACCTGCTGGATGAGAACACGCGCATTTTCGTCAACCCCACGGGAAGGTTTTTAATAGGCGGTCCCGAGGGTGACAGCGGACTGACGGGAAGAAAGATTATAGTCGATACGTATGGCGGTGCGTGCGCGCACGGCGGCGGCGCTTTTTCGGGCAAGGACTGCACCAAGGTTGACCGTTCGGCGGCGTATATGGCGCGGTATATCTGCAAAAACGCGGTTGCCGCAGGGCTGTGCGATAAGATAGAATTGCAGCTTGCCTACGCGATTGGCGTTTCCCGCCCCGTATCCGTTTTCGTGGACACGTTCGGCACGGGTAAGCTGAGCGACGGCGAGATTGCCGACGTGCTTGTTAAAGAGTTCGATATGCGCCCCTACGCCATTATCAAAACGCTGGGGTTGAGGCAGCCCATATATTCGCAGACGGCGGCTTACGGACATTTCGGCAAACCCTCCCTTCCCTGGGAACAGTGCGACCGCGCCGACGATTTGAAAAAGTATCTGAAATAAATTGAGTATATGAGACGAGCGGGGCGGGCAAATTTTTTGCCCGCCCCGCTCTTTTTATCAGCGGAATTTCCGTTTATAAAATTCCAATTTTTCTTTTCTCTCCGTTTCCGTCCGTGATTCCGGTTCGTTAACGACGAAGGGATTTCCCATCTTTATATACGTTTCCTCTGCAAAGGCGTTTTCATCCAAATCGTTTACCGTCTTGCCGTAATAACCGGAAGAAGCGAAATCGTCTGTCACCCCGAGAAGAAAATCGGTGGAACATTCGAATAACTTCGAAAGCCTTAAAATATAAGTGATTTTAGGCTCCGAAACTCCGTTTTCCCACTTGCAGACGGCGGCGTCGCTCACCCCTATCTTTAAGCCGAGCTCCTTCATAGAAAGCCCTTGCTCTTCCCTCAACTCTTTGAGTCTGTCCTTAAACTCCTGCATAAATCTTCCGTTTTTTTATTGACATTTTACTAACTTTTATTAACGCTTTTTATTGACATTAACAAAAGTTAATGGTAGAATACAATATACTAACAAAAGTTAATAAAATTTATGCACAACAGGAGGAATTATGAAAAGACGGTTTAAGACAATAGCCGCAGGGCTGGCGGCGTCGGTAATCTGCTTGACAACGTTTGCGGGGTGCTTCGGGTGCAACGAGACGAATAAAACGCCCAAGGAATACACTTTGCAGTATACGGACGATAGCGGAACGCACCAAATTACCGTAACGGCCGGCGAAGCGTACGCTATGGAAAACGTTCCGCAGAAAACGGGCTATCAGTTTTTGGGACTATTCGACGCGGCTGAGGGCGGTAAACAATACGTTTCCGCACAGGGCGCATCCCTTTCGGTTTTCGAAGACAAAAAAAATCTCGTGCTGTTCCCGCAGTGGAAAGCCGAGCAATACGACGTCGTTCTCGATTTCGCGGGTGCAGAGGTGACGGCAAGCCGCAGTTATACCGTCGAATACGGTTCTACTCTTCCGCAGCTGCCGCTTGACCTTCAACTCGAACACAACGAATTCTGCGGCTGGTATACGCAGGAAAACTGCGGCGGCACGCAGGTTGCCGACAAGTACGGACTGATTCCCACCGTTTCGGTAGTAAACGGCGACAATTTCAATCTGTTTGACGGCAACGCGCGCATAAATCTGTACGCAGGCTTTAAAACGGCAACCTACACGGTGACCTTGAATTTCGGAAACGGAATGGATAGCGAAAAAGTAAAAGTACCGTACAACACTGCCGTTAAGGACATAGTTTACAATACCCGCAACGCGCAGGGCGAGGCGGTTTTAAGCTGGAGCAAGCAGGAAGGCGACACGCCGTTTACGGGCGCAATCGTGCAGGATACTACCCTATACGCAACCGAGTGGGCGACGACTATAGAATTCGACACCGACGGCGGCGAAAGAATTGCTCCGCTGGTTGCAAGGTCAGGCGCACAGATTTCATTGCCCACTCCCGAAAGGGAGCTATACAGCTTTGTTAAGTGGGAACAGACGAACGGAGTCACCGCCGAGTTTGCAGTTATGCCGCAGAGCAATACCACCCTTAAAGCCGTGTGGAAACCCAAAATCGTTTTCGACACCAACGGCGGCAACAAAATAAACGACTACACAAGCACGAGCGGTACGGCTATAACCCTGCCTACACCCGTAAGAGAAGGTTACGTTTTTGCGGGCTGGTTCACCCCCGACAAACAACTTTACACAACCAATAAAATGCCCGCGGTCGGCACGCTTTTAAAGGCGGGCTGGTATAAGCAGAAGACGAAAATTAAAACTTTCCTTGATAAGAATAGTTTCAGTGAAGTTATATATTATCAGACGCCTGCAATAAAGTACACGCTTAAGTTTAAAGAGGAAGCGCCCGAAGTTAATTGGGAAAATACGGTTTACGTATCTATCGACTTCCACGCCGATTTTAAGCACGTAAGAGCTTATCTTAATCACGATAACGATTATCCCTATGAAGAATACGCAGGTTCTTCAGATATTTACGCTACGAAAGAGCATTTTTACTTCTATAATCAGGCACAGATAAGCGACGCATATTACATTGATAAAATTTTAGTTGACCACGGTAACGGAAATATAAGAGAAAACTATACTACTACGGATTTCAACATCTCAATGGAAGTTAAAGACGGAATTACTTATATGGCTTTAGGTTCAGATAAAACGGTCTATTTTAAAAACGCTTATGGCTCAAGATATGCTAGCGGTTGGAGAATGACTAATTTCTGGGCGGAAATTCATTACCCTGATACTTCGGTTTTATATCTCTAATACGGCGATAAAGGGGGCGGGCAAAAATTTGCCCGCCCCCTTATTTTTTTATTCAAATCAAAGGTTGACCATCTCTTTGAATTTTTCTTCGTCGATGACTTGTATGCCCAGCTTTTGCGCCTTGGCAAGCTTGGAGCCCGCCGCTTCGCCGGCAATGACCAAAGTCGTCTTGGAAGTGACCGCGCTCTGGCAAACGCCGCCGTTTTCTTCTATTATTTTCTGCGCCTCGCTGCGCGTAAAAGAGGACAGCGAACCGGTTAAAACGACCGATTGCCCCGCAAATATGCCCGAATTACCGCCTTTTTCCCTGTAAATAAGCGTGACTTCTTTAAGCAACTTGTCCAGTTCCTCCGCATTGTCCGTGTCGGCAAACCAGTTGACTATATTGCGCGCGGTGATGGCGCC
>CAMWWA010000032.1 GCA_947177825.1 uncultured Clostridia bacterium | reverse complement strand
TCAGAGAATGTAGTAACCTTACAAGTATAACGATACCGGACAGTGTGACGAGTATTGGTGAGAGTGCGTTCAGAGAATGTAGTAACCTTACAAGTATAACGATACCGGACAGTGTGACGAGTATCGGTAGTGTGGCATTCTTGGGTTGTAGCGGACTGACAAGTATTACGATACCGAACAGCGTGATAAGTATGGGTTATAGTGTGTTCTCAGGTTGTAGCAAACTTACGAGTATAACCATACCCGATAGCTTGACGAGTATTGATAGGGTGTTCTCAGGTTGTACCGGATTGACAAGTATAACGATACCAAACAGCGTGACGAGTATTGGTAGTGGTGCGTTCGAAAATTGTAGCGGACTTACAAGCGTAACCATACCAAATAGTGTGACAAATATTGGTAGTAGTGCGTTCGAAAATTGTAGCGGACTTACGAGCATAACCATACCAAATAGTGTGACGAGTATCGGTAAGTGGTCGTTTTATGGTTGTAGCGGACTTACGAGTATAACGATACCGGACGGTGTAAAAAATATAGGTGAGTTTTCGTTCGCGCATTGTAGCGGACTTACAAGCATAAGCATTCCAGACGGTGTGACGAGCATTGATTATAATGCGTTCTCAGGTTGCAGCGGACTTACAAGCGTAACCATACCAAACAGTGTGACGAATATTGGTAGTAGTGCGTTCGAAAATTGCAGCGAATTGACAAGCGTGACAATTGGTAATGGAGTTACAAGTATTTGTAGTAGTGCGTTCAGAAAGTGTAGCAAACTTACAAGCATAACCATACCGAACGGCATAACGAGTATCGGTGATAGAGCGTTTTCTGGTTGTATTTTAACAAGTGTTATTATACCCGACAGCGTATCGAATATTGGTGAGTATGCGTTTTATAACTGTAGTGGTCCTATTTATTGTATAGCGACTGAAAAACCGAGCGGTTGGGATAAAAATTGGAATTCTTCAAATTGTCCAGTCGTTTGGGGATATAAAGGTAATGCCGACCAATAAAGTTTAATTTATTATTCGTGGCAGGATATTGACGGACTAGTCAAAAGAGTTAATTAAAGAAGCCCCGCGCGGATTGCGCGGGGCTTTGTGTTTTATACATTTTTAATACAACAACACGGTGCCTTCGGGGAGGGCGAAGTGGGGGGAGTTGACCTTGCGGAAATACATGTTCGTTTCGCGGTAGGTGCGGTGAAAAGTAATATACACGCGCGCCTGCGGATAGAGGGCGGCAATATTTTCTTTAAGCGCCGTATAGCCCATAAGCTTGTCCGCAATGGTAAAGTTCAAATCCACGCACACTGTATCCGCACCGTCCGCAAGAATTTCCAAAAGTCTTGCGCGGAATTCGGCAAGTATGTTTTCGTGGGAGCGCATTTCGCCCGCGCCTCCGCACAAATCGCAGTTTTTAAGCATCAGTTCGGAAGCGGCAACGCCCGTGCGCTTGCGCGTAAACTCTACCAGCCCGAACTTGGACATGGGCAAAACTTTGCACTTTGCCTTGTCCGCGCGCAGCGCCCTTTCAAGCTCGTCTACGATAGCCTTTTTGTGGTTTTCCTCGGTCATATCTATAAAGTCAACCACGAAAAGTCCGCCCAGATTTCTCAGCTTGACCTGCCTTGCAATCTCGCGCGTCGCCAAAACGTTGGTGCAGTAAACGGTGTGCTCAAGGCTGTCGTCGCCCGTGAATTTACCCGTGTTTACGTCGATAACGGTCAGCGCTTCGGTGCGGTCTATAATGAGGTATGCGCCGTTCGAAAGCTCGACCTTGGGGCTGAGCGATTTTGTAAACTGGTCGTATATGCCCTCGGAATAGAACATATCGGTTTTCGCGTCGTGCTCGTAAATGCGTATCTGCGAGGTGAAGGTATACGTAAGCGCAAGCTCCTTAATTGCCTGGTAAAGGCGGTGGTTGCCCACGTGAATTTCGTCGCCGGCGTTCATCATCATATCGCGCAGAACGCGCATAAACAGGGGGGAATCGCTGTAAAGCAGCTCGCCCACGGGCGCCTCCTTAAAGTGCGCAAGAATGTTCTGGTAGAGCTTGCGGAAATAATTTATTTCGCCTATCTTTTCGCTGAGCACCGCGTAAGGCGCGGCGGTGCGCACGACCAGCCCCTCGTTTTCTTTAAGCTGTTTCTTTGCGCTGTAAGTCAGGTTTTTGCGCAGCTCGTGGTCGGAAATTTTTGCCGAAACCCCGACGAAGGGAGTGTTGGGCAGAAAGACGATATATTTGCCGACAAACGAAATATTGGTGGTGACTTTGGCGCCCTTTTTGCCCTGCGCCGCCTTGGTTATCTGTACGAGGATTTCGTCGCCTTCGTGCAGGTTTAGAGTCTGGGGTATGTCTATTTCTCCGCCCTCCAGCTTGCTCTTGTCGGCGGTAAGGTCGCTAACCGAAATATAGCAGTGCCGTTCCAGTCCGCAGTCGATAAAAGCCGCCTGCATTCCGTTTAAAACGTTGCTAACTCTGCCCTTGTATATGTTGCCGATGACCGCACCCGTTGCGGCGCGTTCGGCGCAGTATTCCGTCATAACGCCGTCCTCGCACAGGGCGTACGTTTCAAGACCGTATTGACTGTCAAAGTAGAGTTTTCTGCTCACTGTTTTGCACTCCTTAAAATCTATTATATCACGGAAAGAAGAATAATCAAGTGGTAATTACAAAAATAACTATTGACAGTCGGGCTTTAAAATGGTAAAATAAGGGAGTATTAAATATGGAGAAGTAAAAAACCATGAGATATGATTTCAAAGGCATAACCACAGAAGAACTTACCTACAAGCTCAACAGGGTGCAGATTGCTCCCAACCAAAGACTGGATATTAAGCCCCAGTTCGCGCGTCAGGTGCGCAAGCCCAACGACAACAAAAAGCTTATATTCATTTCGCTTGCGGTCAAGATTGAATCTACCGAGAAGGAGCCCAAGCCCTTCAACCTCGACGTAAACCTTGTAGGCGTGTTCGAACTGGAAAAGGATAACTACACCGCGCAGGAGGAGAGGGCTTTCGTAATAGAAGCAACCCAGCTTTTATATCCCTACCTGCGTTCGACCGTATCCAACCTTACGGCAAACGCGTTTATAACGCCGCTCAATCTGCCCATCATTTCCGGTCCCATCTTCCCCGAGGACAGAGACGTTTACGCATTTGCTCCCGGCGACGTGAACTGAAAAATTTATAAATAGATTCGAATGACCCCGCACAGCTTAAAGCTGCGCGGGGCTTTTTTGCTTTGGCATAAGCAGCGGTTACCGCGTGTTTAAGTAACTATTATTTCACCAAAGGGTAAAACTGCTTGACATATTTTCGACAAAAATGTATAGTGTTTATACAATTATACAAAAAATATTAAATTTTTATGCAAAATTTGGAAATATGCGCATAAAGATTTCGCAAGGGCGCGCCCTTGCCCGTTGTTAAGCAAACACTGCTTAACAATAAAAACATTTAGTTGTAAACAATTGTAAGGAGTAAATAGTTTATGAAAAAGACAAGGAAAGCTTTGCTGGCGGTTCTTGCTTGTACGGTTGCGCTTGCGGGTGCCGCCGGACTTGCCGCCTGCGGAGGAGGCAAAGACGGTGACGGGCACACGCACAATTACACGAATTGGCAAATCGACGGCGCGACGACTCACACGGGCACGTGTGACGCCGCGGGAGATTGCGACGCGAAAACCAAGACCGAAAACCACGACACCGCGGGCACGAACGGCGCCTGCTCGGTCTGCGGCTACAAGGCTGCCGACAGCAGCGATGACGGCGACGACGGAGACGAGATTGAAAGAACGGCTACCGTCAGCGTCGGAGTAGACAAGATTTTTGATTCTCTTGACGAAACCGGTGTTACTTTAACCTTAGACGGCGCGGTGGAGGGTAAATTATACACTCTGTCCTGCGCGAACGATAAGGTTGTGTTCGGTGCGGGCATAAATCAGGGTAACCCCGTATCTTTCGAATACCACGAAAAGAGCGCAAACGTAACCGTCAGGTCAATAAACGGTACACTGTCGAACGTTACGGTTAAATTCGAGGCGGCGGCAGAGACGTTGTTTACCGCTATCGAGTTAAATGAGGAAGTACTCGTTACGGGTGCGACTTCCGTTACGCCCAAGAGGTACGAAATTCAGCTTGAAGTGGGCAAATATCAGTTATTTGTCGTCAGCGGTACGGCGACCGAAGTAAAAGCGCTGGACATGACTGCACCCTTCGCAATAGGCGATAGCTATGAAGACGGCTATCTCGTTCCCCTCGAAACTTTGGAAGGCGACGAAAATACCGTCGAGGTTGCGACGGGTAAATATTACGTGGAGGCGTATGAAGACGTTACCTTTAAGGTTTCGGAGGCGTCCGTACATACCCACGTTTGGAACTGGGTGGTAACCGACGAGCCCACGGCTGACGAAACGGGCACGGCAACAAGAACCTGTTCGGGTGCCGTAGGCACGTGCGGCTGGGAAGCGGATGACTTGTCCGTAGAATTACCCGTGCTTGACGACGAAAATTATACCGCAGACGACGATAGCGCAACGTGTATAGCGCCGGGCAGACAGTCTTACAGCATAGTAAAAGACGGCAAGGCTGTAAATTTCAGCGTGACAACACCCAAAAAGGCGCACACCGAGCAGACTATAGCAGCAAAAGAGCCTACTTGTACGGAAACTGGCTTAACCGAAGGTAAAAAGTGTTCGGTCTGCCTTAATATTCTCGAAAAACAGGAAGTGGTTGCGGCAAAGGGACACACCCTCAGTACCACCGCCACGCCTAAGGTGAATGAAACAGCAAAAACCGTATCCCAGCGTTGCACTGTCTGCAGTAAGTCGGTTGCTTATGCGTATGACAATGCGGTTCTCAACGCTTCCGGCGGTGCTACTAGCAGCGCGAGTGCCCTTTCCGACGGAGTGAATTACGTAACCCAAAGCACTGCAAACCCGTATCTTAGCTATACTTTTGAAACGGAAGGCACATATACGATTTATTGGGTGAGTTTGAATAACAGTACCTTTAGTCTTCAGGTTGCAACTTTTGACACGGCGAGTAAGGGGCCTGTCAACAGTAACAGCTTACAGAAACAATACATACCGGAAGATTTTGCTTTGGAGGGGTACTGCAAGGGGGACCTTCAATATTACGCCGACGACGTAACCGTGACGGCAAAGGCGGGCGATTATGTAATTCTGACAAAGAATAACTTGCAGCCCAGCCAAAACTCTCTCAATATTGCTAATTTAGTTCCAGTGAAATTTACCTTTACGGTAGAGGCGAACAAGACTCTTAAGTTCAGAAACCAAGCGCCCTCGACAGGCGGGTGCTTCCTTATCGGCATAGATAAGGAGCCGACTGTCGTTGGGGAGTATTGTGACGTAGCCGCAGGCAAACTTACCGTAAATGATTCCGGGCTTGAATTTATGACTGTTACCGAAGCCGAAGCGGGTACGTATACGTTTAAGGCGGAAAGCGGTGTGTTCGAGCTTTGCGTAAAGGACGAGGCACATCCCGACGGCGTAAAATCTAAATTCGGTTACATTGCTTTCTGCGACCGCTACGCTACCGTTGATTTAAAGGTGGGCGACGAAGTCAAAGTAGTAAAGGTATCGGGAAGAGCGGCGGATAATACAATTACCATTGTAGAAGGCACCGAAGAAGAACCCGCAGCCCCCCAATATAATACGCTTGAGGTCGGCAACAATAATATTACGCTTTCGGATACGAATATCACAACCGGCAAGTACGAGGACGGAACCGAAAAGTTCTATGCCTTTACAACCTCCGAAAGCGGATATTACAATATATCGGTTGGGGACGGCGTTAAAGTAAGCGCCGTTATCAGGGCGGACAGAACCCATTACTCTTTCGTGTTTGACGTTGATATGAAAACACGCAGCGGCGTATTCTATGCGGAAGCGGGTCAAACGGTTGTTCTCGCGTTCACCGGCAACGACAGTACGGAATTTGCCGTAAATATCGTTTCGTGCGAGGAGCCGGTAACCTATCTCGAAGTAAATGAAAAGCTTGAAAACGTCATTTTCTCCAGCTTTGAATCAATCGTTAAGCTTACGGTCGGCGATTCAGTTACCGAAGGCACTTATCAAATAACCTTCGAAGTTTCTAACAATTTCAAGAAAGGTTCGTATATCTACTTCTTGGTAGGTGAAGGAATCGAAGTTGAAGACCCGTACGATTTAAACGGCGTTGTGGCTTACGTCAATTCCGACATTGCGGCAAACGCGGACAACACGGTGGGTCCCGGCACGAGTAATAACAGCGATTGGGACGAGGATTATACAAGGACCGTTACGCTCAAGGCTGGCGACGTAATATATCTGGCTACGACGGCGTTGACTTCCGGATATGTAAATATAACGCTTACGCCCGTTGCATAAACGGAGTATTTCAAGCACAACAACAAACTTAATATTGACCGCGGCGCGTTTGCGCCGCGGCTTTATTATTTAATATAGTAAACGAAAATAAATTTGCGATTGTTTGAAAAAATGAGTTGACAACGCCTTTTTCGTGTGGTAAACTCATTGTACACATCCGAAAGGGGTGTAATTTTTTTGTACGGAGACCTATTATGAAGGCATCAACCAGGGCTAAAATTACGTTTGAGTGCACCGAATGCAAGCACAGAAATTACGACAGCTATAAGAATAAGCGTAACGACCCCGACAGGCTTACCATTTCCAAATACTGCCCCTTCTGCAAGAAGCACACGGAACATAAGGAATCCAAGTAATGGCTAAGGAAAAGGAAAAGAAGCCCAATATCTTCGTGAGAATGGGCAGAAAAATGAAGGAAGTTTTTTCCGAGCTTAAAAGAGTAACCTGGCCCACTTTTCCCAAGGTGGTAAAGGCAACCTGCGTCGTTTTGGTCGTAGTGCTTATCTTTACCCTTGTGGCAACCGGTATCAACCAGGGCTTGCAATATCTTTTAAAGCTGCTTACGGGAATAAAGTAAACGGGAGGGCACACAGATGGAAGAAAAACCTTGCTGGTATATTCTGCACACCTATTCCGGTTACGAAATGATGGTTAAGGATTCGCTGTTCCGCCTTATCGAGAACAACAACCTCAAGGACCAGATTTTCGACGTAAAAATTCCTATGGAGCAGACCATAGAGGAAAAGAACGGCAAGCGCAAGGTAGTGGAGCGCAAGCTTCTGCCCTGCTACGTCTTTATCAAAATGATTTATTCCAACCAGCTCTGGTACTGGGTAACCAATACGAGGGGCGTAACCGGTTTCGTCGGTCCCCAGGGAAGACCTATTCCCATGAAGGAGGACGAAATCAGAAAGATGCGCCTTGAAGAGGTCGTAATGGACGCCGATTTCAAGGTGGGCGACACCATCAATATCGACGCGGGCCCTCTGGAAGGTTTCGACGGCGTTATTACGGAGCTGAACGACCTTTCGCAGAAGGCAAAGGTAAACATTCAGATGTTCGGGCGTTCGACCGACGTCGAAGTGGAATATATACAAATCAAAAAAATCGAAGCGTAACGCTTTTGATTATAGCCCGCCAAGCGGGCGCGTGGGAGAATAAATTAAATTTTTTGCATGGTTTATTCGCTATTACCACGATAGGAGGAATATTTAATTATGGCTAAGAAAATTACTGCGGTAGTTAAGTTGCAGCTCCCCGCCGGAAAGGCTACCCCCGCACCCCCCGTAGGTTCTACGCTGGGTCCCCACGGTATCAACATTCCCGGTTTCACCAAGGAGTTCAACGCCAAGACGAGCGCACAGGCAGGGCTTATCATTCCCTGCGTAGTAACCATCTATCAGGACAGAAGCTTCACGTTTATTTTGAAGACGCCGCCCACGCCCGTTCTTATCAAGAAGGCGCTCGGCATCGAAACGGCAAGCGCACGCCCCAACAGGGACAAGGTCGGCAAGCTTACCAAGGCTCAGCTTGAAGAGATTGCAAAGACCAAGATGCCCGATTTGAACTGCTCCGACCTGGAAATGGCAAAGAGCATGGTTAAGGGCACCGCCCGCTCTATGGGTGTAACCGTAGAGGAGTAACGAGGGGCTTAGTTTAAGCCTTTCAGGTGGGAGAGGGATATAAAAAATCAAAGTCGACCCCTCGGATGAACCACACGGAGGAAATTATAAATGAAAGTAGGCAAGAAGTACGCGGAAAGCGTAAAATCATACGACCGCACCAAGGCATACGAAGCTACCGAGGCGGTAAACCTGGCTCTTTCTACCGCTAAGGCGAAGTTCGACGAAACAATCGAACTGCACGTTCGTCTCGGCGTAGACCCCAGACAGGCTGACCAGCAGGTAAGAGGCGTGCTCGTTTTACCCAACGGCACCGGTAAGGACAAGAAGGTTCTCGTCATCGCAAAGGGCGACAAGGCGGACCAGGCAACGGCGGCAGGCGCGGATTACGTAGGCGCAGAAGAAATGGTTATGCGTATCCAGAAGGATAACTGGTTCGATTTCGACGTCGTTATTACCACCCCCGATATGATGGGCGTGGTCGGCCGTATCGGTCGTGTCTTAGGTCCCAAGGGCTTGATGCCCAACCCCAAGAGCGGCACGGTTACCATGGACGTTACCAAGGCGGTTAAGGAAGTTAAGGCAGGTAAGGTTGAATACCGTCTGGACAAGACGGCTATCATTCACTGCCCCATCGGCAAGAAGAGCTTCGGCACCGATAAGATTGTAGAAAACTTCAACGCGCTTATGGAAGCAATCGTAAAGGCTAAGCCCGCGGCTGCAAAGGGACAGTACATCAAGAGCGTAACGCTCACTTCCACGATGGGCCCCGGCGTTAAGGTCGTTTACAACAAGGGTTAATTTAAAAAAGTATTTAAGCGCCGCGGTGCAGAAGGTCTGCACCGCGGCGGTTTTCGTTTTTGCAAAAAATTTCTTTTTTTCAAGGCGAAAAACGCTTGACAGAGGGGAAGGATAAAGATATAATCGTAACGTAAATTAAACATACCGCAGACAGCAAGTGCTTATCTAAGCTTAATTTCTTGCCGAGGTAGAAAGCTTTTTAATTATAACTTTGTAATTATTTTGCCTTATACCTTTGCGGTGTAAGGTTTTTTTATAATCAAAATAATACGGGAGGTAAAAAGATTTGTCAGCTAATCAAGAAGCGAAAAAAGTAGTTGTTCAAGAGATTGTGGAAAAAATCAAAGCTTCCAAGTCCATCGTATTGGTCGATTATAACAAGCTCACCGTTGCCGAAGTTTCCGAACTGCGCAAAAAGTGCAAGCAGGCAGGCTGCGAATACAAGGTTTACAAAAACACCTTGATGAGAAAGGCTTTAAACGAGCTTGGCTATAACCAGTTCGACAACGATTTGAACGGTCCCACGGCAATTGCGTTTGCAGGCGACGAAACGTCGGCGGCAAAGGTTATGGTTGCGGCGGCTAAGGACTATACGGACAAGATAGTTTTAAAGAGCGCGTTCGTAGACAATGCGTACGTGGACAAGAGCGGCATTAAAGCACTTGCTTCCATGCCTTCGAAGGAAGAGCTGGTTGCAAAGATGCTGGGTTCCATGCAGGCGCCTCTTGCAAACTTTGCAGGCGTGCTCAACAATCTTTTGTCGGGTATCGTCCGCGTGCTCGACGGCGTTGCAAAGAGCAAGGCATAACCCAAGCGGAAAAACAAAAGCCTTTGCGTTCGGCTTAAAACAAATGAGCGCAGAAAAAAATCATTAAATTAAAAAATTATCCTAAGGAGTAAAAAAAATGGCAGACGTTAAGAAGTTTATCGAAGAAATCAAAGGTATGACGGTTCTTGAGCTCAACGAGCTCGTAAAGGCACTTGAAGAGGAGTTCGGTGTATCCGCAGCAGCTCCCGTAGCAGTAGCGGCAGCTCCCGCAGCAGGCGGCGCAGCTCCCGCAGCAGCAGCTGAAGAAAAGACCGAGTTCAACATCGTTCTTAAGGACGCAGGCGCTAAGAAAATCGACGTTATCAAGGTCGTTCGCGCATTCACCGGTCTTGGCCTTGTTGAAGCTAAGCAGGCAGTTGAAAAGGGCGGCGTTCTTAAAGAGAACGTTGCTAAGGAAGAGGCTGATAAGATTATCGCCGACCTTAAGGCTGCAGGCGCAACCGTTGTTGCCGAGTAATTTAAAATTGCAATTAAAAGCCCCCGCGCAGGTTTGCGCGGGGGCTTTTTGACTGTTTGACCACA
>CAMWWA010000031.1 GCA_947177825.1 uncultured Clostridia bacterium | reverse complement strand
TTGCAGTCGGGCACTTCGCACTATCTCGGTCAGAATTTCGCCAAGGCGTTCGATATCAAATTTCTGGATAAGGACGGCGTGCAGAAGTACGCGTATACTTCCAGCTGGGGCGTTTCCACGCGTCTTATAGGTGCGCTTATAATGGCTCACGGCGACGCGCGCGGACTTGTGCTTCCCCCCAAGGTTGCACCCGTTCAGGTCGTAATCGTTCCCATAGCCGCAAAGAAGGGCGGCGTTATAGAAGCGTGTGAAGAGATTAAAGCTAAGCTCGAAAAGGCTGGCGTGCGCGTTAAATTCGATAATTCGGACAATTCCCCCGGTTGGAAGTTCAACGAGTGGGAAATGCGCGGCGTTCCCGTAAGAATAGAGGTCGGTCCCAGAGATTTGGAGGCAGGCAAAGTAATATTGTTCCGCCGTGACACCCTCGAAAAGACCGACTGTGCGCTGGACGGCGTAACGGATACCGTAAGCGCGCTGCTTGAAAAAATCCAGGGCGAAATGCTTGAAAGCGCGCGCGAGCGCAGGGACGGTAGAATAGTCAGCGTTGAAGACGTGGACGGTATTTTAAACGGCGTCGAGGGCGGCAATTTCGTCAAGGCAGGCTGGTGCGGCTGCCGCGAGTGCGAGGATAAGATAAAGGAAAAGACCGCCGCCACCGCAAGGGTTATGCTTGAAAAGCTTGAACACAAGACCTGTGCCGTCTGCGGAAAGCCCGCAAAGCACAGCGTGTATTTTGCAAGAGCATATTGATTGTAAGCTACTAATTTGAAAAAAATGTTTATATAATAAACAGGGAGGATAAAACTATGAAATTCTGTACACATTGCGGAAAGGAAGTTCTGGACGACGCCGTAATCTGCCCCAACTGCGGATGCAGCGTGCAATATGACGAAAATCCGCAGGGAACGGAGGCGCCCAATGCGCCCCAGCCCCAATATAAGGCGCCCGCGCCTGCCGATAACTACTCGACCATGAGTATTCTCGGCTTGGTTCTGTCGTTCTTTATGTCTGTCGTCGGACTTATCGTCAGCATTTTGGCGTATAACGAGGCAAAGAATACGGGCAGCACAAAGTCGCAGTCAATGGCAAAAGCCGGCATTATAATCAGTGCGGTTGAAATCGGACTCAGCGTTTTAGTCGGCATAATTTACGGAATAATTATCGTTGCGGCGTTCAGCTCTTTGAGCGCGGTAGCTTTAATCTGAATTTAATTAAAAAGTATAAAACGGCGTTTCGGTTGGGGAGCGCCGTTTTTATTTTTACACTTTTATAAAGTTTTGCGTTGCGCCGTTGCAAAACGCGGCAATAAGTGGTATAATTAAACCGTATAGCGTATGAACGTAATAACCGAAAAATTAAAATTACTGCCCGACAGTGCGGGCGTATATATAATGCTGGATAAATACGGCAACATCATTTACGTGGGCAAGGCGCGCGTTCTCAAAAACAGGGTGCGCCAGTATTTCCACAGTGCGCCCAAGCCCGAAAAGGTTATGCGCATGGTCGAAAATATCGCCGACTTCAACTATATCATTACGGCAACTGAAATCGACGCCCTCGCGCTGGAAAACAATCTCATCAAAAAGTACAAGCCCAAGTACAACATTCTATTAAAGGACGACAAAACTTATCCCTATATCAAGGTCAATATGAGGGAGGAGTTCCCCAGCTTTGGCGTTACGCGCAAGATTAAAAAGGACGGCGCAAAATATTTCGGACCGTTTATGGGCGGAATAAATTACAAGGACATTCTGGAAACCTGCCAGCTTCTCTTTTCCGTAAGACTGTGCCGCACGCCCGTTACCGCAACGCCCAAGCGCGAATGCCTCAACTACCATATAGGCAAGTGCTGTGCGCCGTGCGCGCATAAAATCAGTAAGGAAGAGTATGCGGCAAAGGTCAAGCTTGCGCTCAATTTCCTGGACGGCAACTATGCAAAGGCGGGCGAAATACTCACGCAAAAGATGCTTGCCGCCGCCGAAAACGAAGCGTTCGAGCTCGCACTCGACTATAAAACCAAGCTTTCCATGCTTTCCAAGCTGGAAGCCAAGCGTATAACTTCCATAAACAAGGCGCTCGACGCGGACATAATCGCATACGCAACCAACGGACTGTATTCGGCGGTAAACCTGCTCGTTACACGCAAGGGCATTATGCAGGGCGGCGCTTCATTCGCGCTGGACGAGGCGCACACCTCCGAAGCCGACGCGCTCACTTCGTTTATAACGCAGTATTATACCAGCCACGAACCGCCTGCGGAAATCATTGCCGAGGGCTATTGCGAAAAGGATTTTTTGG
This sequence comes from uncultured Clostridia bacterium, assembly GCA_947177825.1. Lineage (GTDB taxonomy): Bacteria > Bacillota > Clostridia > Christensenellales > Borkfalkiaceae > Coproplasma. Next base: position 8,078 of record CAMWWA010000031.1, on the reverse strand, counting down.
AAAATTTCTTCAAGGAAAAGCTGGGCAAAACCGTCACGGTGACTCTGGCTAAGCAGGGCATCAAGGCGCGCCTTCTGGATATGGCAAAGGCGAATGTCCGCGATTACCTGGATAAATCGGTTGACAGAATAAAGCACAAGGACGATATGACCATAAACGCCTGCGAGCGTTTGCGCGAGCAGCTCGGTCTGTCGCGGTATCCGCGCAGAATGGAGTGCTACGATATTTCCAACGTGTCTGGCGTGGACAAGGTCGCCTCTATGGTCGTGTTCATCGACGGCGAGGCGGACAAGACTTCATACCGCCGTTTCAAAATCAAGACGGTGGAGGGCGCGGACGACTTCGCGTCGCTAAAAGAGGTGCTTTTGCGCCGCCTTTCAAAGCTCGGAACCGACGAAGAGGAGCGCTTCCCCAAGCCCGACCTAGTCGTAATCGACGGCGGCAAGGGACAGCTTTCCGCAGTCAAAAGCATATTCGACGGGCTGGGCGTCAACGATATAGACCTCATCTCCATAGCCAAGCAGGAGGAGGAAATTTTCACCCTGTCGTCGCCCGAAAGCGTGCGCATACCGCGCAGCGATTATTCGCTTAGAATGGTGCAGAGAATCCGTGACGAGGCGCACCGTTTCGCCGTAACCTACTTCCGCAACCTGCATTCAAAAAGCAGTCTTTCGAGTATCCTCGACGGCATCGAGGGAGTGGGCAAGCGCAAGCGCATTGCGCTTATGGACAAATTTTCTAATATAGAAAAAATTATGAACGCAACCGAGGAACAGCTTGCCGAAGTAGAGGGAATCGGTCCCTCGCTTGCAAAGAAAATAAAGACTTATTTTAACGAAAACTTATGAAAAAACTCAACTGCAAACTCATCGTTTCGGACTTTGACGGCACGCTTGCAAACTCGCGCAACGAGGTGCCCTCCGAGGTTGTCGGGGCGATAAATTCGTATATTTCGGACGGCGGCATATTCGCGGTCTGCACGGGGCGTATATTGCCCTCCATATTGCCGCGCGTGCGCACGCTCGGCTTACAGGGGCTCGTAATCGCCTGTCAGGGCTCGGTCATCGCCGACATTCAGACGGGTAAATTACTGCGTGACGTCGGCTTTACCAACGCGCAGACGGCTGAAATTTGCGCCGCTCTAGAGGAGCTTGAAAGCAACGTGCAGGTATACAATAACGAAGGTTTTTATAGCGATTTGCCTGCGGACGAAAAGCATCTCAATCTGTACGAAAGTATAATAGGAGTGCAGGCGCGGCACGTTGAAACGCCGCTTTCCAAGTACGTTACGGGCAGTTCCGAAAGGTTCAACAAAGTGGCGGCTCTCTGCCGTCCCGAGGACCGGGAGCAGCTCTATTCGGAGCTTTTAAAGCGCTTCGGAAATAAATACGACGTCACTTGCAGCGCCAAGGTGCTTGTGGAAATTTCTCCCTACGGTGAAACCAAGGGCAGAGCGGTGGAATTTCTCGCGCAGCATTACGGCGTAAAAATAAGCGAAACCTGCGCCGTGGGCGACAATCTTAACGACCTTTCCATGATAGAAACGGCTGGCTACGGCGTGGCTGTCGGCAATGCGGCAAAGGGGCTTCTGGACACGGCAAAATTCGTCACTGTAACCAACGACGAGGGCGCCATTGCAAGGGTTATTAAGGACTTCGGGTACACTCAAAATGACTGAAATTCTTGCGCCTGCGGGCGACGAAAAGAGCGCATACGCCGCAATTAACGCGGGCGCGGACGCAATATATTTGGGCTTGTCGGCGTTCTCCGCAAGGAGCAGTGCGGCAAATTTCGGCTTTGAAGCGCTTGAAAAACTTATCGCGCACGCCCATGCGCTCGGCGTAAAAATTTACGTTGCAATGAACACGCTCGTCAAGGATAGCGAACTTGAAGAGTTTGTAAAAGCGGCGGTGGAAGTGCACAATATCGGCGCTGACGCAATCATAATTCAGGACTTATATCTGGGTGCATATCTCAAAAAGACCTATCCGCAGATGTGTCTGCACCTGTCCACGCAGGCTGGAATATGCAATGCTTACGGCGCACAGTACGCCAAGGAACTGGGCTTTTCGCGCGTCATTCTTGCAAGGGAAACCAAGCTTGCTGACGTTAAGGAAATTTCAAAAATAATCGAAACGGAAGTGTTCGTGCAGGGTGCGCTGTGCACCTGTTTTTCGGGGCAGTGCTATCTGTCGTCGTTCGCGGGCGGTAACAGCGGCAACCGCGGCAAATGCAAACAGCCCTGCCGTAAGCGCTATAAGATTGACCGTAAAGGTTTTACGGATTACGCTTACCGCATTTCGCTCTCCGATTTAAACGCGGGTGAGAGGCTTGAAGAGCTTATAAGCGCGGGCGCTTCGTCCTTTAAAATCGAGGGAAGAATGAGGCGCCCCGAGTACGTTGCCGCCGCGGTAAAATACTATAAAAAACTCATTTCGGGCAACGCGGAAAGCTGTGATTTGTCGGCTTTGAAGCGCACCTATAACAGGGGTAATTATACAAAAGGGCTGACTTTCGGACAGGACAAATCGTTTATTTCATCCGCCGTTCAGGGGCATATAGGCGAGTATCTGGGCACGGTCACGGTTGAAAACGGAAAGTATCTCTGCCGCACTTCGGAACGGTGCGCGGAGGGTGACGCATTCAAAATTTTAAGGGACGGAAAGGAGCTCTGCGGCGCAGTATTTTCGTCATCCGCAAAGGGCGGTTTTTACCTTAAAAGTTCCACCCGTTTAAAGGGCGGCGACAAGGTTTTTATCACAACCGACGCGCGTTTGAACAGCCGTTTGCTGGAAGGAAAAAGAACGCTTAGAATTAGTCTTTCCGCTGAATTTTCGGCAGGCGAAATTCCGTGCGTTTATCTCAACGGAAAGCGCTATCAAGCCGACTTTAAAGCGGAGCGCGCACAGGGCAGACCGCTCACCGCGGACGATGTTGAACGCTGCTTCGACAAGGTTGATACCTACCCGTTCGAAATAGAGTATGGCGATATTTCGACAGGTGAAAACGTATTCGTTCCGTCGTCCTTTTTAAACGCTTTCAGGCGCAACGTTTACGCGCAATATTTCAAGGAAACATCAGATAACGGCAACAAAAAAATAGATGAAGTGCAGACTCTTCCCGTACCTCAAAAACCTGATAAAAACGGTATGACTGCGGTTATCGCGCGCACGCTTAACGGCGTTAAAGCCGATATTGGTATACTCAAACCCGATGCATACCAAGGCGACTTTTCCGCGCTTTGCAAAGAATTTGGCGGACAGAAATTTCTTTATCTTCCGTCCTATCTGACGGGTGAGGAAATAGAACGCATAAAACCGCTAGTTTTACCGTTCGACGGCATATATTGCGGGGGCAATTACGCCGTGCCGCTTGCAAAAGCCTTAAATAAAAAGCTCTTTGCGGGGGCAGGCTTCAACCTTTTCAATTCGCTTTCACTCGGCTTATGTCCCGCCGATTATTGCGTTCTTTCCAAGGAACTCACCGTTGCCGAAGCCAAACCTCTTGCGCGTTCCAACACGTTTTATCTGACCGTCGGCGACATAAAGGTTATGGACTTGATTTACTGTCCGTTCGGCAAGTCGTGCAGGGAGTGCGACAAGCGCGCTTTCTATACTCTGACCGACGAAAATAACCGCGCCTTTCCTATGCATAGATACGAAGTCGGGGAGTGCCGTTTCGAACTTTTCAACTGTGCAAAACTAATTTCCGAAAACGCTTTCACGGGTACGCTTGCGGAACTCGTTTCCTGCGAAAATCCCGCACGCTTCAACGGCAAATTAAGCGATTCGGAATATCTTAAAAGTACTTTCAAAAACTATACAAAGGGGCACACTCAGACGCCCGTTTTATGACGTATGGAAAACGCAAATATTCAAAAACTCGAACTTGATAAAATACTTTCCGCGTGCTCTGCGTTTGCCTGTCTGCAAGCGACTAAAAACGCGCTTAAAAACCTGTCGCCGTCGGGCGATTTAAAGGAGGTGCGCGAGCGGCTTTTACTGACCTCGGAATGTGATAAACTTCTGTTCCGTTACGGTGTCGGCAAGGTGGAATATTTCCCCGACATAAGCACGCTTATCGTCCGCGCTTCCAAGGGCTCGGCGCTGTCCTGCGCGGAGCTTTTGGACGTCAACGCTCTGCTCCGTTCGGCGCGAATTGCCTACCGCTCGATAAGCGGAGTTGACGACAATGAAATAACAAAAATCAAGCAAATTGCGGCGCGGCTGTATTTCGACGAAAATCTGGAAAACGATATAGCAGAAAAAATAATCTCGGCGGAGCAGGTCAGCGATTTTGCAAGCGATACGCTGTATTCTATCCGCTCCAAAATCAAGAGCCTAAACGAAAAAATCAGGGGTGCGCTTTCGGAATACGTTACTGGCAGTAACGCCGCCTATTTGCAGGACGGCATAGTCACAATCAGAAACGACCGCTACGTAATTCCCGTCAAGGCGGAACACAAGGGCAAAATAAAAGGCTTCGTGCACGACCGTTCCCAGTCTGGCGCAACCTTTTTTATCGAGCCCGAATACGTGCTCAATCTCAACAACGAACTCATATCTCTGACGATTGACGAAAGGGAAGAGGTCGAGCGGATTTTAAAGGCGCTATCCTCGCGCGTCGGTGCAATGCGCGAGCGGCTGGAAACCGATACGGAAGTGCTGTCCGAAATCGACGGGTACTTTGCAAGGGCGGAGTACGCCTACTCAGTAAAGGCGGTCTGTCCGCAGGTCAACAAGCGTGGTTATATCAACATCATAAAAGGGCGCCATCCGCTCATCGAAAAGGAAAAGGTCGTGCCCGTTTCGCTGGAACTCGGCAGGGACTATTCTTACCTATTATTGAGCGGCGCCAACACGGGCGGCAAAACGGTTACCTTAAAGATGGCGGGGCTGTTCTGTCTGATGGCGGAGTGCGGCTTATTCATTCCCGCGGCGCCTGGCAGCGAGGTGTGCGCGTTTACAAACGTCTTCTGCGACCTGGGCGACAGTCAGAGCATAGAGGAAAGCCTTTCGACTTTTTCCAGCCATATGACGACGGTTGCCGCAATCTGCAACCAAGTGGATAGCGACAGCCTTGTGCTTATCGACGAGCTGGGCGGCGGCACCAATCCCGACGAGGGGCAGGCGCTTGCACGCGCGGTCACCGAATATCTTTTAAAGGCGGGCAGCAAGGGCATAATCACCACGCACTTCACCGCGCTTAAGGAGTTTGCCTATTCTCTCGGCGGCATTGAAAACGCTGCGATGCAGTTCGACACCGCAACCTTGAAACCGCTGTACAGCATTAAGATAGGTCTTGCGGGCGCAAGCAACGCGCTTGCCGTTTCCCGCCGGCTGGGCATGAATCCCGAAATTTTAGAGAGGGCGGAAAGCTACCTTTCAGACGAGGGCAGGACCTACGACAATATTTTAAAGAGAGCGGAGGAGAGCCGCCTGGAAGCGCAGGAAGCCAGAGACAGGGCGGCAGCGCTACAGGTAGAATGGCAGGCAAAGTGCGACGAGGCGAAAAAACTCGTGGCAACGCTTGAAAAGGAAAGAAAAAGCCTTGCGGCAAACGTCCGCGCCGAAAGCAGACGGCTTATCAACGAGCGCACGGCGCGTGCCGAGGAGCTGCTTGCGGAAATCGAAGGGATTTTTTCTAAGGAAGAAATCTCGCAGACCGAGCTAATCCGCGCGCGCACTTTGAAAAACAAGATTAAGGACGAGGGCTACGAAAAGGAAGAAGTCGTTACAGTGGACGGCTATCTGCCTGCCGACGCAAACAATTTAAAGGCGGGTGCGGCGGTGTTCGTCGAAAGTCTGCAAAGCCGCGGCGTCGTGCTTTCGTTCAATCCCAAAAAGGGCGAAGCCGAAGTCGCTTGCGGAAGCATTAAGCTGCGCGTAGGGCTCAAAGAGTTAAAACTTATTCCTCAACAGCAGGCGCAGAATAAAAAGGCAAAGCCTTCGGAAAAGGTCAGGGTGGTAAGAAAATTTTCACCCTCGCAGCCGCTTTTCGAAATCAACGTTATCGGTATGAACGTTGAAGAAGCGCTTGAAGAAGTTGAAAACTTCCTCGACAAGGCGCTCACCGATAATCTGGAACAGGTTAAAATAATTCACGGCGTAGGTACGGGCAGGCTGCGCGCCGTCATATCCGAAAGATTGAAACGCCACCGCGGCGTTAAGGAGTTCCGCGCAGGAGCATACGGAGAGGGCGAAATCGGCGTAACAATAGTTACACTCGGCAAATAATAAACACATTTTCCGACAAGCCACTAAATAAAATAGTAATAGTATTTTTAATTTAGGGGCAAACTGTTGAAAAATAAAATAATTTCGGTTATAGTTAATATCGCACTGTGCGCAATAATCGCGTCGATAAGTATAGTCGGTTTCGTCGGCGGCGAGGCGACGGAGGTTACCTCTGACGGGGAAAATCTGTTTTACAGGTCGGAAAGTCCCAAGGGCGTAAGTTTAATGTTCAACGTCTACCAGAACACGGAAAACGTCGTTAAAATTATGGATTTGCTCGACGAATATTCGTACAAGGCGACTTTCTTTCTGGGCGGCTGCTGGGCTGACGACAACATAGACTGTGTGCGCGAAATTTCCTCGCGCGGACACGAGGTCGCTTCGCACGGCTATTTCCACAAGGACCATTCCAAGATGACCTACGACGAGAACCTTGCCGAAATCCGCACGAGCGTAAAGCTTTTAAACGCAATGCTCGGCAGCGAAATTTCGCTGTTCGCACCGCCGTCGGGCGCGTTCAACGATTCAACGGTAACCGCCGCAACCTCTTTAAATCTCAGAACCATAATGTGGAGCAGGGATACCATTGACTGGCGCGACAAGGACGTTTCGCTTATCGCAAGCCGCGCGACCAAAAATCTGCAAAGCGGCGAATTTATACTTATGCACCCCATGGACGTAACTGTTCAGGCGTTGCCGCAAATTTTAACGTACATAAGAGAAAACGGCTTAACTGCCGTAACCGTCTCTTATAATTTAGGAGAATAATGGTACATTACAGGCAATTAGAAAACGGAATCAGACTTATCGTAAAGCAGATGAGCGGACTTATGTCCGTCAGTATGGGCATAATCGTCGGCACGGGCGCGGCGGTGGAAAGCGACAGCGAGGACGGCATTTCGCACTTTATCGAACACATGATGTTCAAGGGAACGGAAACCAGAACCGCCTTCCAGATTTCGGACAGAATGGACGCGATAGGCGCGCAGGTAAACGCCTTTACCGGCAAGGATATAACCTGCTACTATGCAAAGTCGACTTCCAACCACGCGGCGGAGGCGTTCGAAATTCTTTCCGACCTGTTTTTGCACAGCGTCTTCCCCGAGGACGAAATGAAGAGGGAAAAGGGAGTCGTCGTAGAAGAGATAAGCATGAACGAGGATACCCCCGACGACCTGTGCCTCGACCTTTTGTCCAAAGCCTTTTTCGGCGAGGAAAATTACGGCAGAAACATTCTGGGCAGTAAAAAAAACGTAAAGGGTTTTACGCGCGACGATATAGCGGCGTATATGAAGGACAGATATACGGCGGATAACATAGTTATTTCCATGGCGGGCAATATCACCGTGGAGCTTGCCGAGGAACTCGTTAACAAGTATTTTGCCTCTATGCCGTCGCGCAAGGCGGACAAGCGTGCGCTCAACGTCGCGCTGAAGTCCAAAAATTTATATAAAAACAAGGATATAGAGCAGGTGCACGTCGCCATCGCGTACCCCTCGATGAAGAGGTATGAAAGACTGTGCGATGCAACGCAGATAATGAACGCCGTGCTCGGCGGCAGCATGTCGTCAAGGTTGTTCCAGACCGTGCGCGAGGAGCTGGGACTTGCCTACACTGTCTATTCTTACGTTTCGACTTACGAAAAGTCGGGCACTTTGACGGTATACGCAGGCGTCAACGCCGATAGCTATATGCAGTCGGTGGAGGCTATTTACGACTGTATAGCCGGCATAAAAAAGAAAAACTTGACCGAAGACGAATTCAAGCGCGGCAAGGAACAGCTTCTCTCGTCGCTCGTTTTCGCGCAGGAAAGCACCAGCTCGCAGATGCTTTTATACGGAA
>CAMWWA010000030.1 GCA_947177825.1 uncultured Clostridia bacterium | reverse complement strand
TTACAATAGTATTGTCATATAAAAATATTTTTGGTAAAATATTATGGTAAAAAATGTTGCTAAAAAGATATTCGAATCGGTCGGGGCGGACGCCCTCGTTACTACGCAGGAAGATTTAAGTTTTTATCTTACGGGCTTTAAAAGCTCCTTCGGAATTGTGATAACTGACCTTAACGGAACGTCGTTTTATACCGACAGCAGATATTCCGAGGCGGCGGCTAAGTCTCTTGCGCCAAGCGGCATAAAGGTTGCGGAATATCCGCGCGGCGTAAAGCTTTGCGACTTTTTAAAAGGCTATTCGAGTCTGGCGGTGCCCTTTAACGCCATTACCGCCGTTGAATATATGCAGCTTACTGCGGCAGGGTTTAAGCTTGTTGACAGTGCTGCGGCTTTCAAAAAGGCAATGGCTGTCAAAAGTCAGAGCGAAATTGACAATATAACGCTGGCGTGCAAGGCAACGGACAAAGCTTTTTGCGAACTTCTTAACCAAATTAAGGAGGGGATGGCCGAAAACGAGGTTGCCGCGCTGCTGGAATATCTGATGCGCAAGCACGGAGCAAGCGGCACCAGCTTTGACACCATTTGCGCGTTCGGCGCCAACGGCAGCGTGCCTCACCACGAAACGGGCACGGCAAAGTTAAAGTTCGGCGACGCGGTTTTGATTGATTTCGGTTGTAAAATAAACGGTTACTGTTCCGACTGTACCAGAACTTTTCTCTTCGGTGACGACGGAAATCACGGTGAGTTTAAATCACTTTACGAAAAAGTTCTTACCGCCCATATGCTTGTTAAGCAGGAGTTCCGTTCGGGTATGACGGGCAAACAGGGCGACGCAATTGCAAGAGATTACCTTGCAAAATACGACTTGGCAAAGTATTTTACCCATTCGCTCGGGCACAGTCTGGGAATAAACATTCACGAGGACCCCAATCTCAGACCTGCGGATGAAACGGTTTTTTCGGACGGCATGGTCTTTTCGGACGAACCGGGTATATATATCGCGGGCAAGCTCGGAATAAGAATCGAAGATACGGTAACTCTGAGCGGAGGTAAGGTTTTAAGCCTTACGGACTCGGATAAAAAACTTATAATTTTATAAATATTTTAACTTGGCATAATAAAAGGAGATTGAATATATGGCATCAATTTTAGCAGGCGATATCAGAAAAGGCGTCACTTTCGAGTATAACGGAAAGGGTGTATACACCGTAACCGAGTTCCAGCACGTAAAGCCCGGCAAGGGCGCGGCGTTTGTAAGAGCAACACTTAAAAACGTCGTAACGGGACAGGTTCTCTCCGACATAACGTTCAACCCCACCGCAAAGCTTGAAACCGCTCAGGTTGAGACGAGAAAGATGAGCTATTCATATACCGACGGCGAGTTCTATTACTTCATGGACCCCGATTCGTTCGAAATGACTACGCTCAACCTCGACCAGGTTGAGGACGCGCTCAAATATATCAAAGAGAACGATATGGTAACCATAAAGTTCCTGCACGGTTCGGCGTTCTCCGTCGAGCCCGAAAACTTCGTCGAGCTTAAAGTTATCGAGTGCGAGCCTGGCGTTAAGGGCAACACGGCAACCAACGCAATGAAGAACGCTACCGTTGAAACGGGCGCAACCGTTCAGGTGCCTATGTTCGTTGAAGAGGGCGAAATTATCCGTATCGATACCCGCAGCGGCGAGTATATGTCGAGAGTAGGTAAATAATTTTACCTGATGAAGGCGGTCGTACAGCGCGTTAAAAATACTTTGCTTTCAGTTGAAGGCAAACTTGTTTCGTCAATCGGGGTCGGCTTGACGGTCTTTCTGGGCATTAAACAGGGGGATTGTGAACAGCAAGCCGAGCGTTTGGCTTACAAAATTGCCAATTTGCGTATTTTCGAAGACGGTAACGGCAAAATGAATTTGTCGGTAAAGGATGTCGGCGGAGAGGTGTTGCTTGTCTCGCAGTTTACGCTTTACGGCGACTGTTCGCGCGGCAACCGCCCCAGTTTTTCTACGGCTGAGGAGCCTGTCCGTGCCAACGCATTGTACGAATATTGTGCGGAAAAAATCCGTGATAACGGATTGTCGGTCAAGCAAGGCGTGTTCGGTGCCGATATGAAAATATTGCAATTGAACGACGGACCCGTATCAATAATATTAGAAATCTGATTTGGAGCAGGGCGAAAGTTTCGCCCTGTATCGCTTTATGAAAATATCTTTTTTGGGCACTGGCGCTGCGGAGGGCGTACCTGCAATGTTTTGCGCTTGCCCGTTTTGTACAAAATTGCGGAAAGCGGGCGACAAGCGTGAGTTCCGCACAAGGTCGCAAGTGCTGATTGACGACGAGCTTTCTGTGGATTTTCCGCCTGAAGCTTACGTTCATTCGCTTTTTTGCGGCGTCGATTTATCCGCACTTAAATATATTCTGGTAACCCATTCGCATATGGACCACTTTTACGCGCACGACTTCATTTTGCGCGGCTATAAGTATGCAACGTTAAGCGGCGGCAACCTGAATATATACGGTAACCGTGAAGTGAAAAACGTGTTTGACGAATGTACGCGCCGCGAAATGAAGGAGCAGGTTTTAAGCGGAATAAACTTTGTAACCGTTAAGCCCTTTCAGGTTCTGAAATTCGGTGATTACCGCGTATTAACTCTGCCCGCGCAACACGGCACGGCGGAGGACGCGCTGCTTTTCTACGTTGCAAAGGGTGGCAAGGGTTATCTGCATTTGTGTGATACGGGCGCGTTGTCTGACGAAGTAATAGAGTTTTTAAAAGAAAACGATGCACACGCAAATCTTATAACCTTCGATTGTACGTTTTTAGACGCAGAGCCCAAACCGGGTACGCGCCATATGTGCATAACCGATAATTTATCGATAAAGAAACGGCTGGAAAGCGCAGGCGTTATCGACGGCGGCACGAAGTGCGTTATTACCCATTTTTCGCACAATTCGCAACCCGACCGCGAACGGCTTGCCGCTATAGAAAAAGAATACCCGGTTATCGCTGCTTACGACGGTTTGACTTTGGAAGTGTAAATATGCATTTTTTCAAACATTTGCATACAGTTTGCAGGCACCGCAGACAGGTGCGCAAAAATTGTTTTAAAGCCGGGCTTATCCGGCAGGGGCTAACGCACGACCTGTCTAAGTTTTCGGCAAAGGAATTTTGGCGCGGCGCAAAATACTATCAGGGTACGCGCAGTCCTCAGGCTAAGGAAAGGGAGCTGTTCGGCTATTCGGCGGCATGGCTGCATCATAAGGGCAGGAATAAACACCATTTCGAGTACTGGACGGACGTGAACGCCGTAGGCGAAACGGTATGCGTGGAAATGCCGCCCAGATATTTTGCTGAAATGGTATGCGACAGAATTGCGGCAAGTAAGGTCTATAAGGGCAAGGAGTACACGGATTCAAGTCCTCTGGAATACTTTTTAAGCCGCAAGGGCAAGGCGGCAATGAACGAGAAGACGAGCGAAAGACTCGAATACTTTTTAACTCTTCTAGCCGAAAAGGGTGAAACAGTAATGTTCGCTGAACTTAAAAAATTTGTTAAGGACAGTAAAAAGAAAAATAAAAATGCGCCGAAGAACTGATATGTTTCGGCGCATTGATTTTATTTCGTGCGGGCAATGTGCACGTTGTCTTTTTTTCTGTCGCGCAGCTCCTTAATAGGGTGGTCGCTGTCCTGATAGCGGTAGTCCTTGCCCCATTTTTTAATCGCCTTTTCAATGACGAGGTGGGAGGGGTTTCTGTCGGGGTTGCCCATATATTTCTGATAGTCGAAATAGCGGTGGTCGTCTGGAATTTTTTCAATATCTCGGTAGTCAAGCTCGTCTGCCGTCAACGTTACCGTGCTTCCCAAAACGCGTCTTATATAGTCCTTGTTTTCGCCCAACTTTAAAAGTTTGGGAAATTCTCCGCTGCCGCATACCGATTCAAAAGTTTTATTTTCATACTTTTTCAACAGTTTTACCGCAGTCTTTAAGTGTGAAACTTCCATTTTGAAGTGTTCGGTCCAAATCTTTTTTATGCTTGCGTCGCGTTCGTCTTCCATAGCGGAATAGTACAGCCAACATTCGCAATACTCATGCATAACCCATTGCTCAAGCCAGGTCTGGTTGGGGTCTTTAAGGCTTTCGTACTGGGTTACGTGCGCTTCCTCAATCATTGCAATTTCAGCGTAAAGCTTGCGCCCCAACTCGTTTTTGTACCACTGCGCGATATTCATATAATAATTCATCGTCTGTTGCTCCGCGGCGGTAATGGTTGAAGCCACCAGCTTGGAGTAGAGGTCGGCGTCCTGGGCAACCATATGCGGCTTCAAGTCGTCTGCGGGGTAGCGGTGTTCGGCAATTGTAGGCCTGCCGGGCATAATCTCCGTATATTTGCCTACAAGCACGTCCGCGTCGATTCCCTTGTCCATCTTCAGAAGATTTGCATATCTGTACAGATGGTCAAAGTCCTCCAAAAGCGCAAAGTTGAGCGCTTTTATATTGTTTTCGTCCTTTTCGTTCTTTGCAAGAATGGCGGTAAGGTCTACGGCAAGCTGCTCGTATGCAATAGTCGTTTCCAGAATACTTTCGTTAATGGGCTTTAAACAGCTTATGCGCTTTTGCTGCTGCTGTTCCTGTCTGCGCACTATTGCCAATGCTTTGAGTATTTCGGGCTCGTCGCAATGCCTTGCAAACTGGTGCATAAACCAGGCGGATTCGAACTCCGTTCCGTTCATAAGTATTACGCGCGTTTTGGTGTAGGGAGAGGTCTTGTCCTTGTTGTAGCTTTTGGGATACATCTTTCTCAGCGGTAAAAAGTTATTTTCTAGGCTTTTGCATCTTTCTTGAATAGGGTTCATTTTTGCTTCCTCCGCATTGATTTTTACCATGCGGCACTTTTTTTAAACCATAATCAAAAGTTTTTGCAATTTTACTTTTCTTTTTTAATAAAATATGCTATATTGTTTGTGTAGTGCAGGCGTCGCCTAGCGGTATGGCGTCAGCTTCCCAAGCTGATTACGGCGGGTCCGACTCCCGTCGCCTGCTCCAAAAGTTTAAGCGCGGATAAAATTCCGTGCTTATTTTTTGTGTAAAACCCTCAACTTTTCCGTAAAATATACAAGATTTAAGCGTTGTGCTTCGGTTTAATGTTTGATATAATATAATTGTAAAGAGAGGAAATACAAATGCATATTGAAGTTCTTATCCCGTTTTTGATTTTACTACCGCTTTTGGGGTTTATCGCCGTAATTATTGTGTTGGCGGTAGTAGGCACAAAACAACATTTGACCAGTAATATAAGCGGACATAGCGTTGAAGTCATAACAGGTTACGGATACGCTCAACTGAAAATTGACGGAACAGTTGTGGACGAAATCAGGTCCTGGTATATGTATACAGCAAAATTGCAGGGTTTGCTTTGCGAGGTGCCCATAGTTGTAAATATAGGCACGGGGTTTTGCCGTTACCGCATAACCACGTTTGTGAACGGCTGTAGGAATAATTCTTTATCCAATTAACGTTATGAGCCCCGCGCTGAAAGCGCGGGGCTCTATTTGTTAATCTTTATTTTCTTTACGTCTGTAAAATATCTGATATCGGAACTTATATAAGCATATCGCAACCGCCCCTGCAAGCACTATTGCAACAACCGACCACACCACGGCGGGGTTAAAGTCTTTAACGTCCAGACATCTTACGTTTATCCACATCTGATTTATTTCCGAAAGCCTGTCGCCGAAGTCTTCCATAATAACGCTTCTTTTGGTAATGTTTTCAGGAGGATATTGGGTAAACAGCTGTCTGCCGCGGTTTATTTCGCCGTTGTCGCCTATTTCGAGAGTGGCTCTGTCAACGATAATCGGGGCGGCGCCTTCGCCGAAAAAGTTTGAAACGTCATAGCTGTAAGTTTCCGTTTCGGTTTCTTCGCTCGCGTCCAAGCCGTAGTTCCAGTCAAGATAATCGTGTACGGTGTCGCCTGCAATGGCGGAGGTGTAGCCTATGTAGTACATATTCCGGATTGCGTTATCGGGTCTGGATAAAAAGTTGACAAACGCTTCCGCGGCGATTTGCTTGCGCTCGTCACCGTTTATGCCGTCTTTAAGCATAACCCATCCGTCAAACCAAAGGTTCGTACATTCGTCTGGAACGGAATACCAAAGCTCGGTGGGGTTATTGTCGTCGGCTTCCGCTTCGTCCATAATAAACACCGCGTCGCCCGACCACTGGTAGTTGGCAACCACTTTGCCGGTAATCATATCGGCTTTGCCGCTGTCCGTTTCGAACGAGTAAACGTTTTCCTTGATTTCCTTCAAAATCTGTAATGCGGCTTCGATTGTTTCGTCGTCCGTGTTGTTTAGCAGTTCGTCGGCATTGCCTTCGCCCGAAATCAACTGTTCGGAGTTCAATATTCCGAGCGTGGGGAAGTAGGAGTCGCGGACGTTATCTTTAATGGTAACTTGTCTTGCGTACTTTTCGTTTCTTAAAATATTCCAGGTTTTAACGTCCTCAACGTCAACTTTTTCGGGATTATAAACGACGCCCGTCGTGCCCCACATATAACCTGCCGCGTACTCGTTGCCACCGAACTCTTCAAATTTTTCGGTGATGAACTCGGATACGTTGTTTGCATAGTAGTTGTCGGGCTGATTTCGGTCAAAAAATTCGCTCGAAAATTTTTGCAGTTTGTCCTCGCGCATAAGCTGCATAATCATATAGTCTGAGGGGCAGACAAGGTCATATTTATCGCCCAAGTTCAAGCGGTTGTACAAATCTTCGTTAGTGCCGAAAGTCGAATATTCAACCTTGACTTTAAAGCCGTAGTCGCCGCCGTTGAACCACTCGGTAAAGTCGTCGACCATGCTGTTTAAGCCGATAATGCCGTCCGCTTCGGCGTCGTAAGGATTGTCAATGCCAATGAGTTCGTCGTCATCCCAGTCGCCGAGGTCGATATATTCTTCCCAGTTGGAAACGCGCAAAACGAGTTCGTTCGAGTTTTTGGCACACGCGGAGAGAGGGAGCGCGGCAAAGGCGAGAGCGCCTGCGGCTGCAGCCGTGCATAATAATTTAGGCAGTTTTTTCACTTCTTTGTTTTCTCCTTGCGCCGTGCCGAAAGCACGTTCATTACAACTACGATTATTACGACCAGCAGGAATATGAGGGTGCTCAGCGCCCAAAGCGCCGTTTTGACTTCGGTCTGGCTGCCCTTGGTTGCGTTGACCACGTAAGTGCTTATCGTATCGAAAGTCGAAGGTTTGGTGTAGGTCGTTATAAAGTAGTCGTCAAGCGACAGCGTTACCGCAAGCATAAAGCCCGAAAGTATTCCGGGGATAAGCTGGGGTAAAACCACCTTAAACAATGCCTGCGCGGGCGTTGCGCCCAAATCGAGCGCCGCTTCGTAAAGGTTGTTGTCAAGCTGTTTGAGCTTGGGAATTATCGAAAGATATACGAAAGGTGCGCACAACACCACGTGACCGATTACAAGCGGAACGAATGTATCCTTTCCGATGCCCAGCAGGATTATCAGAAGTACGCATACCGAAAAACCGGTAACGACGTCTGCGTTTACAACGGGAACCTGGTTTGCAACGTTCAGCACGGCTCTTTGCGTGCGTTTTGAATAGTGTGCGCCTATTGCGCCGAGTGTTGCCAGAATGGTTGCAAGCAGTGCGGAGCCGACGGCAAGCAGTACGGTCCCGAAAATCATATTGCGCAGTTCGTCGTTTTTGAACAGGTTGATATAGTTTTCGAACGACCCCGAAGATATGCTGCCGCCGACCATATTCGCATCGGTAAAGCTGTATACCGCAATAATAAGTATGGGCAGATAAGTCAAAGCGAGTATGATACCGAGCCAGACGCATGAAAAAGCTTTTTTCATAAAACCGTCCTCCTTGAATCGCTGTCCTTATCGCTGAACCTGTTGGTTACCAAAGTCACAATAAAAATAATAATCAGAAGCACTAACGAAATCATCGAGCCGTTGTGCCAGTCGTAAGCGCTGAAATAACTGCCGATAAGGCTGCCCATTATATAGGTGCTGTTATAAAGCATATCCAGAACGACGTAATTGGTCATGGAGGGCAGAAGCACCATCGTTATGCCCGAAACTATTCCGGGCACGGAAAGGGGTAGAGTCACGCGCAGGAATACAATGAATTTGTTTGCGCCCAGGTCGGACGCCGCTTCCAAAAGATTTTTATCCAGTTTAAGAAAGGAAGTGTACAGCGGCAAAATCATAAACGGCAAAAAGTCGTACGTCATTCCTATAACCGAATTAAGGAAAGGATGAAGCGAGATGTTGCCTTCCAGAACTGTCAGAACCTCTTTTAATGCCGTAATACGCAACGTGAAGTTTATCCACATAGGTAAAATAAACAACATAAGCAGAACGTATTGCTTTTTAAATCCGCTACGCGCCAGAATATAGGCGGTGGGGTATGCGATAATAAGGCAGATTACCGTCGTCGTCAGCGAAAGCAGCAGACTGTAAAGCAGCGTGCCGATGGTATTGCTGTTGGCAAAAAAGTTTGTAAAATTATCGAACGTAAACTTACCCTGACCGTTTGTGAACGCATAGTAAATTATTACAAGCAGTGGCGCAATTACGAACAGTATAAGAAATACCGCGTAAGGCAGGCAAAGCTGGCTTCTTGAAAAACGGAGTTTGAGTTTCACTTTGTTTCCTCCGTCGGCTTCAATTTAAGCTTAATCTTATCCTTTGCAATGACGAGGCTGACGGTGTCGTCAGTATTCCACAAATCGGGGCAGGACAGAACGTAATCTTCTTCGTTCTCCTCGGTACGCACGATATAGCGGTAGTGGTCGCCCTTGTAAATCATGGAAATAATCGTGCCCACGGCGCCGCCTGCGGTCTTGTCGTCGCTCATCTCGATGTCGTGCGTGTCGACTTCAACCTCGACTTCAACACCCGTAAGGTCTATCTGTTCGCCCTGTGCGGTGATTAAATAACCCTCCTCGTCGATAGTGGAGCCGGGATAGAGCTGCGTTACGTCGCACTCGAATTCACCGTCGCCGAATTCAACCGTATTGTTTTTGGTTATCGTGCCTATGTATTTGTTTACCGTATATACCTTGCGCATCAGGTGAATACCGTCGGGCTCGATTCTCATGCCGATTTTTGCGCCGACTTCCGCGCAGGAGGTGCTTTGAATAACAATTTCGAACTTGCCGACCTGCACGGTAATTTCGTAGTGCACGCCCTTGAACACGGTTGAAATGACCGTGCCCTTTAACTGACCTTCGTTAGGAGCGCAGATTTTTATGTCTTCGGGACGAACAACAACGTCAACCATATCGTTTATCTCGAAATCGTCCAGACAGTTAAATGTGGCTCCGCAGAATTTTACTTTCAATTTGCCCGTCACCGTGCCGTTGAAAATGTTGCTTTCGCCTATAAAGTCCGCAACGAAGGTATTCACGGGCTCGTTGTATATCTCGGTGGGAGTGCCTATCTGCTGAATTTCGCCGTCGTTAATTACGACGATTTTATCCGACATGGTCAAAGCTTCTTCCTGGTCGTGCGTTACGTAAATAAAAGTAATGCCCAATTTTTTGTGCATGTTTTTAAGTTCGATTTGCATTTCCTTGCGCATCTTCAAATCGAGCGCGCCGAGCGGTTCGTCTAAAAGAAGTATTTCGGGTTGATTGACAATTGCGCGGGCAATGGCAATTCGCTGCTGCTGTCCGCCCGAAAGTGTAGAAACGCTTCGCTTTTCAAAACCTTCCAGGTCTACGATTTCAAGCGCCTTTTTAACCTTAGCGTCAATGTCCGCTTTGCTCAGTTTTTGCTTTTTGATGCGCTCGTTGCCTTTCTTATCTTTAACGGTAATTTCCGTCCTTTTAAGGCGCAGTCCGAAAGCTATGTTTTCATAGACATTCAGGTGGGGGAAGAGGGCGTACTTCTGGAACACCGTGTTAACGGGGCGTCTGTTGGGCGGAAGCTTGCTTATGTCCTCGCCGTTAAGTAAAATTTCGCCCGAAGTGGGTAATTCGAAACCCGCAATCATACGCAAAGTGGTCGTCTTGCCGCAGCCCGAAGGTCCCAAAAAGGTCACGAATTCACCCTTTTTAACTTCAAGATTAAAGTTATCGACGGCAACAGTCTCGTCGTCGAATTCTTTTCTGACGTTTATAAGCTCGATAATGTTATTGTTTTCCATTGCGTATTCTCCTTAAAAATTGGGCGGGGTGGATACCCAAAGTATGCGCGCCAAGGTTTTGCCTATGTTCTTTATGCTGTGGGATTTGCTTGCCTCGTAATAGAAGGTTTCGCCCTTTTTACAGACGTATTTGCTTTCCCCCAACGCTATGCAGATTTTGCCGTCAAGCACGTAACCGAACTCTTCGCCGTCGTGAGGAAAGTCAACGGAGGTGGAAGCGCCCGGAAGCAACTCTACGAGCACGGGCTCCATTTCATTCTTCTGCGCGTTGGGGATAATCCACTTCAAAACCATTCCGTCCTCGTGCTTTTCAATAAAGTCGTTTTCGGAAAAAGTCACCCTGTGGTCGTCCTCTTTTCGGAAAAATTCCGAAAGGTCGGTGCCAAGCGCCGCAAGAATATCCATAAGCGTGGCAATCGAAGGGGAGGTCAGGTCGTTTTCCAGCTGTGAAATGTAGC